>JAHIYG010000183.1 GCA_018815265.1 Candidatus Altarchaeota archaeon
CTCCCAAATCAGCTCCTGTCTTGGCAACCTGTCCACCAACCTGCCCTACTGCCCCCCCAACAGTCTTGCCTGCTCCGCTGTCTCCGCCTCCGCCTGCTCCGCCACCGGTTGCTGCATTAAGTAGTGGATTCCCATCGCCGCCGCCACCGCCACCACCTGGCAGTTTAATACCTTTAAATGCTTTCGCCAAGCCCTTTTTCACAACACCTCCGCCGATTTTGCCCACGGTTTTGGCGCCGACCATCATACCGGTCGTCAACATCGCCTCAGGACTGCCGGATTTCAGTATCTGGCCTGCTCCAGTCATTACAGCGCCTTGGGCTCCACCCATCACCTGCCCAGCAGACGCTATCACAGTACCAATGCTCTCTAACGCACCGGTTATTGTAAGGGGAGACGCTATTACCAAAACGAAAAACCCCAATGCCATCGCTATGTTGGAGTCAGAGTCAAAATAAGCGCTGGTGTTGTATATGGTGGCTGTTGCAACAATTATCCACACAGCCATGACAACATTTGTGAATGCCCAAGCAAGCGCCTGCTTCAAAAGTTTTCTCCCAATGGCCTTGGTGAAGTCAAAAAGATAAAACAAAACGATTATCGGCAGCAACACAGCAAGAATCACCACAAGAATATACCTCATGAAAACAACTCCAATAGCAAAAAGAGTCAAGATAAATGCGCAAATAACCAACCAACAGATTTTGAAGTCATTGCTTAATGGGGAGAACAAACGTATAAATATCTTCCAGAAAGACACTGGATGACCCACAACCTGATCAATAACCGGGTTAGTTATCACCGTTCCCCCAGTGTTTGTTCCGCCAAGAAGCTGCACAGTTATGTCAAAAGACATATCCAGGAAAAGCTGGTATAGGTGAAGTGAAATCGGAGCAATAATGGCTGCCACAATAAGTTTCTGCAACTGGGTTTTGGCTGCAGCCCGCTCCCCAGGACTTAAGGACACCAGGATGATTTTCATCGCAGTATATAAAATCATCGTATAAAGCACAGGAATCAGGGTGTTCATCAGCAAACCAGCCAAGTTAAGGTAACTGGGAGAGGTAACAATTGGACGACCCACTGTGGGATCCTGCAAGAGAAAAACCATGAAACCCATGAAACTACCGATTGCCAAAGCCATAGGAGCAACTATTATGGTGACAATTTTGCTGAGCACCATAGATAACGCATTACCAACCCAGGTTATCCAACCCGCAGACACTGTCTGGGACAGAAAAAAAATTACTAACACACTCAGAAACAATAATTTAGCTGATTTAATTGTTCTTGTTTCATCCATTTTGCCATTATTTTTTGCCCTTGTACTCATCCCACATATCCTTAAAGTCCATTGACCTCCCGCTGAAGAACCTGTAAGACATTGCCGCCGCATATGCGACAACTATCACCCACAGACTACTCCATACGACGTCTAAAGCACGTGTGGCACGATACACAGGCATAAGCTGAGTTTGCTGTCTAGTCTGCATGAAACTGTTGTCTGCCACACCCTTTATTTCAGCTCCAACATCGTTTCCAGACCTGACATCAAGGGTTATTGTGTCATCAACACTGTATTTATTTGATTTATCAGCATGCTCTCCTTTAAAGAGAATCAACACCTTTTCATCAGGTATCGAAGCCGGCGGACCATAGAAGTCCCTCCTCTTAACAGTTAAAACCAGATTGTCTTGACCTTCCACATGCTGGCCTTCCAAGTAGTATTCATACGGTTTCGGCTTCTTGATGTCAAGATGTATATTCGGATGGACGATGACATGGTCTTCCTCTATGGCGGGATGCGGCCCGAACGGGTCTATAGTGTAGGACCTGAAGTTGTGATACAGCGTCAACTGCGAATTGTTCCACTGAGTTATTGTACTCGAAGGCTCAAATATCAAAACGTATGTCCTAGGGTCTATAGCCTTTGGAGTGCAGTCATCCACATACTCGATCACACAGTCATTCAGGGTTGTATCCCATTTGTATCTGTAGATGAATGTATCCAACCAGTAGGCGTGGAATTGACCGCCTTGGCAATAGCTCTTATATTTCCCAGGCAACCTATCACAGCGGAACGGATCAGAATACACCCAATCATATGCCGACTCACAAGCCTCAAGCGGTATTGGAAGCTGATCCATGTATGAGGAGGTGTATTCGCAGTCTCCGGCGACTCGGTGCGCTGCTATCGAACATTTATCTGAATATTCTGCTGCGACATCCGCATCTTCACAATCCGGAGCATATCTCAGATACACACCCTTAAGCGGCGTCTGCTCCTTCTTCCGTTTATTCTCAATGTTTGAGAATGTATCAGTGTCAAAGTCTGTTTCAGGAAGGTCCTGTTCAACGTCCTCTTCCAGCATATAAAGTAAGGCATGGTCGTAGTATCTTGGCTCGTCCTCATGGTAGTTCCTGAACAATCCGACGTTGTGTGCGCGCTCGTATATAAGTTGGTTACAGTCATAGTCGTGTCTATCAACCAAAAAGATGGGCATATCCCATGAGTATTTGGTGGCTGCCGCCATGAACTTGTCGTGGAAGTAATAGAATTTCTTAGAGGGATTTCTGAGCCACTTGAAGTATGTCGGCCCAGTCGCAGTATAGGTTGACCCTGATTTCATGCACTCTGTCGTGAGATTCATGATATAAAGCGACAGGTTTATGCTGCCAGTCCAAGTCATGATTTCAGGAGTGTCTTGCTGGAACTGGTACTCCCTAGGCAGTGTTGACTGAAGAACCGTCAAATCATGGAGGAACGGGAATTTCTTCATGAAAACCTGTATGTAGACTTCATCCCCGATTGCCAGTGAAAACCCGCTTAGCATGTCTATCGGCTTTTTTGACGGGTCAGCACGTGATTCAGCATCTTGAGAGTGTATTGTTATATAGCCCATCGCGCTTTTTACGTCAGGCACACCGTAGATTAATGCCCCACCGATAGTGTCGTCGACTTCAGAGTTCGAAAACGACATCGGGTTTTCAATCCGTAGGTTGGGTTGGTCGTTTGCGTTGACGCCATAGGTATTTGATTCCACGGTTGATTTGTCGTGAACGTATTCATATACTGTGTCTGTCTCGCCGGGTGCGGAACTCACAGGGTAATCAAATGTTTGGCCGACAAAATGCCAGCAACCCCAACAATGGAATTCACACGTGCAGTCATCGTAGTATTCAACATTCTGAATGTCCCAGCTGCCGTCATCAAGCTTTTTCTTACAGACCGCATTACATGTGCTTGACCCGCCAGTACAACAGTTTGGTGGCGCCCAAGGCAAACCAGTATAGGTATTTGTAGTGCAGGAGTACGCACCATGCTTATAGCCGGGAAGCGATGGAATATATGTTCTAGTGTATGCGATGACATCCTCTTCTTTTCTGCTGCATCCGTCCCACATGCACTGTTTCACCATCGGCTGCCTTACGATTTCGTTTTCGACCGTGTATTCAGAGTCTATTTTCAAGTATCTGCTGGTGTCCAATAGTTCATGGTCTAGATTATAGTAGTTAAGCACTGTCCACGGGTCTGGTGGGCTGCCGACCGCATTAGGTTGGTCTTTCACAGTTAGCTCCTCAACTCTGTTCACTGTGGTGCCATCTTCCCTGAGCTCAGTGACTGTCGCAACTAATTCATTATGAGGTAAATTAGCCGCAATTCCTGCTGAAGGTTCTTTAGGATATCCCCTGTGTGAGTCAGGGTATAGGAAGCCTCCGCGGTTTATAACCTCCTTCCTCTGCAATCTACCGCATGCCTCTGGAACAAAAGACCACGCAGAAACATCGTACGGGTTGACTGGACCACCGTCTTTCATAGCATCTTCGAAATGCGTAAAGGAGCCGTAACCTTTTGGAACATCATTGCACTCGTGCGGGTCACTTGGAGGTGTACTCCCGCGTTCACAGCTTGTGGGCTGCGTTGAATAAACACTGCAATAACCGTTTGTCGACAGATATGGATCCTGAGTACCGTCTATGTCTCTTCCAACGTTGCAGTCATCCTTCAGGCAGTCTATCCATATTGGAACCTGAGGGCTTATAGTATCTGCCTTCCCAGGATGGAAGGGTGTGACTGTAGAGTCAAAACCAGCAAATCTAAGGCACTGCTTATTATCGGCATGATTGGGGTTTTTACTACCCACATGATAGGTTGGCCCTATGTTTCTTGCTTCGAACCAGATAGGTGACGGAGGCGTCCTATAAGGCCATGCACCCATGCCATAGAAACAATACTCTGCACTTTCCCCCCTAAGATACTTGCATTGCTGAGGACGCCACAACGCAGATTCATACCTTTGATCATAATAAGGAGATGTCGGATGTATTGCATCCCATCCTGCGGCCTCTGTCCCGTTAGGTATTGTCGCGCCTGCCGCAATATGTATGACTATCGGGCCGCCGCCGGTCTGATTCAACACAGGCCCCATAGGTATATTGGTGCCCCGGCTTCTAGTCCATCTAGCAAGCCACGGAGCCATATAATCTTCATCCTGCGCCAGACACTCCCTCCCATTATATGTCTCCCCAGGATTACAGCATGCAGACTCCCAGTCAGTGACTGCAAAATCGCTGAATGTACAGTTTAAACCCGGCTCACACTGGTTGATGCGGTTGCCACAGTCATCCATAAGCCTGCAAGGGCCTTCTCCATGACTGCATTTTTGCCCGAGCTCAGCCTCCTTTTCTTCACAGTAATTCACTATCCTACACACTGTGCCGCCTCCACCACATGGGTCAGGGGTTTCCATATACGTGGGGTCATGCATTTCAACCTTGCGCACAGCCATTGTAGACGGCATGCAACACCGGAAAGTCTTATCCCATTCATAACCCACAGGACAGCAATGGTTTACCTCAATCTCCCTACAGATAGTAGTTGTCGTAGTCGGAGGAATAGTAGTTGTGGGCCATGTTATTGTAGCATGCGGGCCGCCGCCGTGTGCCATTACAGTACTTCCTATTTGATAGAGAAAAATAAGAAGTAATACCGCCAAAAAAGCATGCTTCATTGATTGGTACTTTAAATGATTATTCATCTTGTTAAAGTAGAGATTAGTTTAATGATTATATTGTTTTAGGCCTTAATAAGAGGTTGAAAGAGGGGAGATAAAAGGCCCAAAATCAATTACTGAAGGCAACTTTCCCCTCTTGGGGGTCAATAAATAATCTGCAGTCATCAACAGACATTTTTTTAGTGCATTTCATGCATTTTGACCTCATACCATCCACTATTGAATCAGTTTTTAGTGAATCACAGTAGCTTAGGTCAGAAAACAGCAAAGCCAATGTATAGTCCCTGATTTCAGAATGCTTAATCAGATTTCCAAGCTCATCCATTTCAGAAGCAGTTAGTCTGCCCCTCTTCAGCAGGAGAAAATTATTCTTACAGACGCTTTCAGCATAATATGGTGGGCCCTCATAGATTGACTCGCAATGGGTGATATTATCCAAAACATTGGCTGCCTCCCAAAAACATGCAAACTTCTTCACAGTGTCATTCCCATACCTCAGGCACCCAGTAGTGTAGTTCACAGAGAAATGCCTTATACACGCGTCCCTGTCGACTTGGTTTTTCAAAAAATCACAGTAGCTTAGGTTCTCCACCTTCACTGCAAGCTGCGTATAGCAATCCAATGACTCGACCGATTCAAGAGTTGCACAAGACTCCTCAGATATCTCATATTTCCTAACCTTTGTCGAATCAATGTTTGCCCCTGCAAGCGCGGTTTTTTCATTTGAATCACCAACCAAAACAGGCAAAACATCCCTTGAAGACACTACATGTCTCCTGCTACCTTCTGGCACAGACTCATTCACTGCGCTTTTATTTGTAATCTTTACATAGCTGTGGTCCCGTATGCCCCTTCCATTATATGAAGACACCTGAGTGTCGCCCACATTGGATTTTTTAGCCGGCATGAATTGGATGATTAATGCGAAGAAAATAAGGACTATAAAAATAAAGTGTATGAGTTTAAACCTAACCATCATAACTACCCCTACTGCTTTGCATTATTGTTTAGCTGAATTAATAAATATATTTGGTGGAATTAAACGATAGAAATGCTTCTGCTGTTTTCTTCAAAAGATAAAGCGAGAAAAACATTGTTGCCAGAAGGGTTATTGAAAGTGCAGACACCAAACCCGGCGGCCCATCATGGTAGAGTATGAAAATGGATATTGGAAGCGTCGTAGAGCCAGGAGGATAGACTATGAGAGATGTCTCAAGCTCCCTTATGCAAAAGATGAATGTAAGAAGGAAACCCAAGAAAATATTTTTTGAAATCAGAGGAACATATATTGATTTCATTTTATGAAACCAAGAATGAGCTTTAAGCTCGGCAGACTCGAAGACGCCTTTTTCGACCATTTCAAACCCTAAAAAAGACGCCTTCAAACTGAATATCATGTGTTTGACAATGTATCCCAGGACAAGGATAGCACTGGTTCCGTATATCTCTGGCGAGAGCTTATTCCAGAATAGGACGAGGGACAATCCTACTATAGAGCCGGGGACAAGAAAACATATTGCATACATTAATTCAATAAAGCAGTATGTGAGTTTTCTTTTGTAAAACGCATAAACGACAAAAAAACCAGTCAACATGGAAAAGACAGATGCAGACAATGCGAATATTACAGAGTTGTATATAGCAGATGATGCAGTGTCAAAAACCCACAGATAATTCTCCACTCCCTTGAATCCGCCATTGAGAAATAGTGAGGTTTCAAAAAGGGAAAAAACAGGCACTACGAAGGCAATTAATGACATGAAAAAGAGGTATAATGTAGAAGGTAGCTTAAGCTTTCCTAACATGATTTTTTTCGTGTTTACTCCAGAACCTTCAAACGAATACCTCCCCTCCCCTCCAACAAGCAAAAATAGGAGAAACAAACCAAAGGATACAAAAACAAGGGGAATCGAATAAAATGCTGCGGATTCAACATCATAAAAAGCAGACAGACGGCTATAGACATCCACTGAATAGCTGTTGAACCCCAGAAAAGACGACACGCCAAAGTCTGAGAAAGAAAGCATGAAGACAATAAGTGCAGAAAACAAAATCGATGGTGTGGAAAGTGGAAAAACAATTTTTCTGAGTATAGACAAATTATTTTTTGCCATGACAGCGGATTCCTCCACTCCGACGTCTATTTGACTCATCGACCTGCCAACAATAAAAACAACCAACGGATACAAAAGCAAAGACAACACAAAAGAAGCACCCCAAAAACCCATTATTCCACCACCCAAGAGATTAGTCCATGAAATCGCAGCCATATACGGTGGGACAGCAAGCGTCAGAAGCAGCAATGACTTGAAAAAGCGTTTGTAGGGCATGTCAGTCTTATAAAGCAGGAATGCAGCTGGCAAACCAACAAACAACGACATTAATGTGACTGCAGAACCTAAACGGATGCTATTTATGAAAAGATCCAAATGCCGTGTTGACGAGGAAAAGCCAGTCAACCAAGGTATATACACTAGGGAATTCCCATAAAGAACAATAACCGGCGCAAGAAGAAACAGTAAAAAAACAGACAACACAATTTGAAGTATGAACCTTGACCCCCGCATGTAAGTTACTAGGTAGTCGCAAATAAATCAAGCAAAAACTCGTTCGAATAATCCATTCTCCCAGCTACAACATTATAGTCCACATCCATCAATTTCAAATCGTCGATGTAAGGCACTGACTCAGGCCTGGAGACAATGCTTCTTAGGGGTATCTGGGCTGATGCAGAATACGCCAGCTTCTCCTCAGTCTCCCTCCTAAGCAGATAATCTATCAGCTTCCTGCCATTCTCAGGATTTGGACCATTCTTTACCAGCGCCACAGTATTAGGTATCAAAAACACGCCTAAGCCGCCTGATTCCTGGTCAGGATATATAATGTCTACAGCCTTCCCATAAGACTTCGCCTCATTCGCATCAGATGTGTCTATCAAGCCGGCATCACATTCACCAGAAGATACTGCATCCCTTACGGCAGTGTTTCCAAC
>JAHIYG010000184.1 GCA_018815265.1 Candidatus Altarchaeota archaeon
GAAAGTTAGTTTAAATAGATGCCGAAACAATATTTTATAGATAGACAATGGGCTTCTCCACAGTAGCGACACAGCTTCTTTTTTTCATAGCAGTAGTGGGTCTTTCAGCAGGTGTACTCGCTGTTTTTGCGAATTACCTG
Source organism: Candidatus Altarchaeota archaeon (assembly GCA_018815265.1). Classification (GTDB taxonomy): domain Archaea; phylum Altiarchaeota; class Altiarchaeia; order IMC4; family SCGC-AAA252-I15; genus JAHIYG01. The sequence continues at coordinate 141 of JAHIYG010000184.1, forward strand.
GATGAAACAATGGGTGCCATGGGGGACAAACAAAACTATATAACGTCGCAGTTGAGGACAGACATCAGGATAACAAACATAGACAACAGCTCAGGCCACCTCCACATATACGCCAAAAACATAGGTGATGAACCATTGTCAACAGATTGTGTGGAGTTGTATGTAGACGGCGCATGGGTGACTGTCGCCCCAACCAGGATAACAGACCCAGCAACTGGGACTGAACTGGAGACGTGGTTCCAGCAGGATACCATGAAATTGAATCCACAAGCCGCACCACTTAATGCAGGAAGCATACATGAGGCGAAACTCATAACCTGCAACGGCGTCTCAGACTCAGAAAACTTCTGAAAACATTATTTAGGAGTCAAACATAATAGGTAAACATGGGTTTGTCGACGCTTTACATGAATATTGTGTTGATTGTTATCTTCCTCACTGCATTATACGGCATATCCAAGGCCTACAACACATACATGATAGAGAACGTCATAGAGTCCAAAAAGCAGGTTATGAAGTCCATGGAGAAACTAGACAGCAGCGTTGATTTGACTTCAGTCGAGGTTGTGGCAAATGACGTCATCTTCTACGTGTTAAATGATGGCAAACAGACTTTTGCTGTTAATTGCACCGACTTCTACATAGACCGACAGTATCAGAATCCTGCAAACTACAAGGAATTCAGCCTCCTTAATGTATCCTATGGACCTGGGGCCTGGGACCCAGGGGAAACACTCAAGATGAGGATACAATATGACATAGACGATGAAGACCCCCATGAAGCGAAAGTGATAGCCTGCAATGGGGCGACAGATTCAAAAATATTTTACAACGCATAAAATGGGTTTAGCCTCAGCAGCCGCGGCAGTCTTAATAATCGCCTTGACACTGACTGCAGGATACCAGCTGATGAACATGCAGTCTGCAAACGACGAAACATACTCCCAAACCCGGGGGCGGGCCATGTTGTCTGAGCAAAACAGGCACAGTAAAATATCGGTAGTCTCATTCAACAGCACAAACATAACAGTTCAAGTCATAAACACTACCTTATATGTGGAAAACATCGGAAGCCAAAACATGGAGACAGACTGTGTGGACTTATATGTTGACGGTGCATGGGTCAAGAAAGCAAACATCAGCGTCATGCTTAAGCCGACCAGGTTTGATTCAAACATTTGGAATCCAAGCGAGATACTGCTTCTCTCATCCCTGCAGACATTGGCTGTCGGAGAACACAACGCCACAGTCGTGGCATGCACCGGAGCCAGCGCATTTGGTAGGTTCAATGCAAGCATATGCGGAGACAGCACATGCCACGGCGGAGAATACTGCATAAGAGACAATATCGCATGCGACCTCCTATGTTATATAACAATATGTGAAGACGGATGCAACCAGACGCTAACGCCACAGGGTGAAAAAGACAATTTCGGACTAGTATGCAACGAAACCGACGGCTGCCCCACAAACGACTGCGTGTGCAACGGAGCAGGAGACTGCTGCGGTGCAACAGGCTCCCCCTGCACAGACAACCTCCAATGCTGTTCAGGACTCTGCCTGCCACCAAGCCCCTCTAGAATGTGCTCAGCATATCCATAAGCCTTTTAAATAGGTTATTCCATATATATTTATGGTGGTTGGCGAAGGAGCAGATAGAATGCTGACCATAAAACCAAAAATAATAAAAACAGCTTTTTTTCTTTCCATACCCGCAGGTTTTGCCAGCGCCCAACAGATTACAAATTCAGACAGTTTCTTTCTGGTGCTGCTGTTATTTGCGACAGCCGGTTTGGGAGTCTACATAAAACTGAAAAAATCGAACAACCCCATACAGATATTGGGTGTCAACTACGATAAGGAAAAACACAGGATTGAGTTGACAGTGAAAAACAGTGAATGCTCGGGATACTTCATTAAATCAGCGCTTAGGCTCGTCCAACCATCGGAGGACATAGTGAAACAAACCGCATCAGACGGCAACATACCCCTTGCTGCTGCAAAAGCCCAAGTGGGAGACAGAAAAATGTATCAGCTGATATGTGAAGACGACACATACCACAAGATTGACGCAAACCAGACAAAAACAATATGTTATGACATATTAGTTCCAAAAGAAATGCTATCCGTCGAGGATGCAAAAAACGTGGAAGTGCACATAGCCTACGGCGCAGACCCAACAAAAAGATACAATAGGGGGGGATTAAACTGTTCAGCAGGTGAAAGCACAACAGATGACACAGATTATTCGCCAAAGACAGCGGGAACACTCCTCGAAAGCCTGAAAACCCCCGATAATGAGATAGTAGAGTATCACGCAGAAAATGGAAAAGACATTCTGGAAATGGCTGCAAACATTGTAGACGATGAAGCATTCAAAATGGACTTATCCAGGATAGACACCTCATCCCCGGATGAAGTGAAGGCTGCGCTAATATCTGTTCTAGACGAGCATTTGGAGTCTGCGAAACACCCATACCTCAGAAAAGTCAGTGCAGACAGCAAATTCATACTCAAAAAAGACCATGACCAGATAGTTTCCCAAATAGAATTCCTAGAGGAGCTTGCAGAGGCAGTGTTGACATCTGAAAGCGACGCATTAAAATTCCATCTAAGATGTGGCAACGACTTTGCAGAGTGGATTCAAACCTCGGTTGGAGATGCGGAGCTAGCACAGAGTATAAGGTCAATAGACTACAACAACGTCGACGATGCTAAAAAACAGTTCGCAACCACGATATTTCAGCGAGTTGACTCCTTAAAAGACTGAACCTACCACCTAAGCGCAAAAAATATGCACTGAATAGTATATAAACAAACAGAGAGATAGATTTATGGATGGTTGGCTTTTTTGGCGTGCGACAGACTAAAAAAAAATGGTGAAATCAGCGGATAAAGCCAAAAAAGGGATAGTAGGCATTGGAGCCCTGATAATATTTATTGCAATAGTCCTAGTTGGGGCAGTTGTTGCTGCAGTCTTTATAGCCTCAGGCGGGTCACTGCAGACAAAAGCCTATACTACTGGAAACCAAGCCAGGGAGGGGGTTACTCCCGGAATAGATGTCATACAGATACTTGGTTCAGACCCAAGCTCGTCTGGAACACCCCACCAAATAAGTCGGTTTACACTAATTGGGCGGCTGCCACCAGGGGGTGAACCATTGAGTTTCAATTCGACAGTCATAAACATTGATACGCCCCAGTTTTCACAGACAGTAGTATATGAGGGAATAGTAGACACTGACACATTAGCCACTGGAACAAGCAATTTTGTAGTTACATATGTGAAACAAGGCCCAAACCAAATAAACGACTACCTAACAGAGGGAGACCTCATAAGGTTGAAATTCAATCTTGCAGAAAATGTCGGGGAAAACCTTAAGGTGAGATTAACAATAATGCCAGTGAAAGGAAGCATGAGCCAAATAGAGTTCCTAGCTCCAGACACGCTTTCAAGTCCAGTAGAACCAGTTTGGCCAACAGCTTAAAAACAATGAAGATAAATAGGTAAAGGTAAAATGAGGGGAGAAAACAAGGGTATGATGGGTATTGGTGCTTTGATTATATTCATTGCGATAATACTCATTGCAGCGGTTGCTGCGGCAGTCTTGATAACGACGGGCGGCAGCCTACAGCAAAAAGCACTGATTACAGGGGCGCAGACCGAAGAAGGAATAGCCTCGGGGATAGAGGCCATGACAGCAGTCGCATCAGACGCCAGCGCAAGCGACACCCAAGCCACACCCCACGAAGTAGGAGACTTCAAACTAATGGTTAGACTACAAAGCGGCAGCCAAGGGCTTAACCTAAACAACACCATACTAACCCTCGACACAGACACAGACAGCACAAGCTACACATTCAACCAAACCATAACCACCGAACAAACCAGCAGCTCAACACAAACCTACCTAATATACTACGTACAAACAGGAAGCAACCACGAAGACGGATACCTAAACCGCGGCGACGTAGCCAAAATAATATTTCGGGTACCCAGCGAAATAGGAGAAAACGAACTAGTACGAATCAAACTAATACCCAGAGTAGGACAATACACACAAATAGAATTCTACACACCAGACAGCATGACACAAGAAAGCGTCGCACTCTGGCC
>JAHIYG010000015.1 GCA_018815265.1 Candidatus Altarchaeota archaeon
CAATGTTCTTCCTGTTTTCGCATCAACAGCGTAAAGATGGCCTACTCCATCAAAGAATTCAGCAGCAGCGTCTTTGCTGAATCGCCTCACACCATCTAACATCTCAACTACTTGCCTTCTGAAAACATCGACAAAGCTTTGTTCATCCCTCAAGCGCGTATCCCCCAAAAGTCTCTCTGCTGACAATGAAGCAGCAAGATATAGGCGAGACACGTTTTTCCGCTGAACCATAAGCTCTGAAACTCGAGGATGCAGACCCTCTGTGGAAAAGCGTTGGTCAAGAGTCGTTAATGCATCATTTATTTGTTCAGTGTGCCTATTACCCCCAGAATCTCCTATATTCCTAGGGCCAGGTAAATTTGTATAGTCATCCCCCTGGGAGCCCTGCTTTTGCCGTGGCATATGAAAAAAATAAGGGATAGACGAAATTATAAATCATCAAGTTTGGTTGGTCTCTTCTTTTATAGTTGCTTATCCAATAATATATTCTGGGGTGTTGGCTTTGGTGTAGTATAGCCATGGAAAAGATTGATTTGATGATGGAATCCGAGGATGCCACATGGCGTGACATTCTAATGAGCGTCTTAGAGGATATGAACCCGTGGGACATAGATTTGGTCGAGTTGGCAACCAGATACAGTCGGAAAGTCGATGAAATGACCCATATGAGTTTTAGACTGCCTGCAAACGTAGTCCTAGTATGTTCAGTCCTTCTGAGGATGAAAGCAGACATACTGGCTCCGAAAGAGGAGGAATTCAACGACGTCTCAGCATCGCTTAACTTCATATTCAACGGGGATTACCCGATAGCTGCGCTTTTGAACTCTGAAGGCGAACCATACCCCATATCAATCAAGCCTGCGAGAGCTTTGACTAGGAAGGTTTCTGCAAACGAGTTGATTGCAGCCATACAGGATGCGCTGTCAGAGAGGACGAAGATGATTGAACGCGCCCAGATGAAGGCAGCCAGAAAAGCATTGGATGCAGAGGAGGCACCAGCTGAGATATACCTTGAACCCCAAATAAACATCTTGGAAGCCATAGAGCACACTTACGCCAGAGTCATGGACATACTCTCCTCTAAGGAGGTAGCCCTTTTTTCAGAGATGGTCAAGACAAAGGAGGATGTTGTCAGGGTCTTCTTGAGCTTGTTACATCTTTCAAACACGCAGAAGATAGCATTAAACCAGGAGCAACTATTTGGTGAGATATATATAAAGAGCCTGGGTTGAAAAGGGGTTTTTATAGGATGTTTGCTTAATGTGTTCTACGATGACAGTTTTCAACTTTAAGATAAAAAGACTGAGCGGGGAAAAGACTAAAACAGACGTGAGCAACATAGAAATAAAAGCTAATTCAGTCATACAATCTGCTAAAAAGGCCAAGGACAAAAGAATTGGCGAATACCTCCATGTAAATTTCAAATATACCGCTGAATATCTTCCTGACGTCGGCAAGATAGAAATTGAGGGGACACTATGGTATCAGAATCCGAAATTCAGCACTGTAGTCTCAGAAGTCAAGGATAAAATCGAGATAACAAATGAGGCTATGTCTGAGATATCCAATGCTATAATCGTCGACTCCATGATTGAGGCATTGTCGCTTTCCAGAAAGCTGCAGTTGGCGCCGCCAATGCAGATGCCTTCAGTCACTGTGAAGGGAGATGTTTACAAATTTCCAAAGGAAAAGTAGGTTTTTCAAATGGGTGTCACAGGTTTGTGCGACATCTGCCGGAAAAGAGCTGTTTACTCCTGTAGTTTATGTGGTAAAAGAATATGTCAAGACTGTATGACTGTATCAGGCATATGTAAACCGTGTGCTGGAGGATACAAAATAGAGCAGGATAAGAAATTCATCGAAACAATACTTAAGGGCAAAGGCATAGACGATGTTTTCTAGTTCCCATTCAAGGGAGTTACAGTCATTATCTTTCTCGCCTGCTCAGGATATTTGCAGATGAACCGTATCTCGTCTGCTGTCACAGGCTGTTGCTTGTGTACGTTAGCGTATCTTACAAGCTCCAAAAGCATCCTGGCATGGTCCTCGTCTTTGAATTGGACTTCATATTTTCCTGCCATATTCTTGAAGCCTTTAATGCCAGAGTATTCCCCCGTGGTAATCTGTCTGCCAGTCTCAACTGTTTCTGTGTGGCCTCTCCCCACCTCGTCATGGTCATATAGTTCATAGTTTCTGTGGTCTTTCAGTGCTCCGTCGACGTGTATGCCTGATTCATGGGCGAATGCGTTCGCCCCAACTGCGACTTGATTGATTGGCAGGGGTATTCCAAAGCATCTTGATGCATAATGAGCTATTTTCCATGATTGCGTCAAGTCTATGTTTCCTCCAAACTCGTATTTTCCAGCTAATCCACTGCTTTTCTTCATTGCAAGGACACAAGATACCAAATCTGCATTGCCTGAGCGCTCCCCAATCCCATTCACTGTAGTGTTGATGTAGGCGTCTACGCCACCGTCTACCGCACCTTTGGCACCCATTACAGAGCATGCCACAGCCATTCCCAGGTCATTGTGACAGTGCAATTCCAAATCCAAACCAGATGATTCAGCAATTTGTTTTATTCTATCATATAGGGTCATTGGGTCATCATAGCCGAGGGTGTCGCAGTATCGCATTCTTTTGCCGCCGTGCGTTTTAACCATGTCAGTGAACTCAATAAGTTTTTCCAGCTCAGTCCTGGAGGCGTCTTCAGCGTTTACACCCACTGCCTCGGCGCCAAGTTCATAGGCTCTGTCTATTGCTTCGCCAGTTCTTTGAAGCAGGTCTTCCCAACCTACTTTCCCGCCGAATTTGCCTTCAAGCATCTGCTTTGATGTGCTGATGCTAAGATTCAAGTATTTTATTTTTGGAACTAATTCAAACGCTTTTTCAACATCCTGCACAACAGCCCTAATCCACCCTGAAAGCCGGAGATTATTTATTGCACCCAGCTCTACAAGTTCCAAGTTGGCGTTCAGGTAGTGTTTCTCGTGCAAGGTTACAGGAAATCCGAATTCGCTCTGGAATATACCCATCTTGTCAAGATACATGTTAAGCATGGTTTTCTCAAGCTTAGCCAACCCAATCCTAGACGTCTGCACACCATCCCTGTTTGTAACATCAATGAAGTAAATTTTATTTTTCGCCATTTTAAAACATTATAAATTGCTGATTTCAACAAATTTAAGTCCTACTAATAAGGTTTTTTCAATTAAAAAGCTGTTTAACCTCTTTTAGAAAGTTTTATTACAATCTTGGAGATGATTATATATGTCCATTGAGAAGAGAGTTGAACAACATGAGGTTATTCAAGAAACACGGGTTGGAAGAACACTCAATGGATTTATTCCGTGGGCCATAGTAGCTCTTGGCCTGGGTTTAGGGTCAAACCCATGCAATCTAGCTTGGGGTGCTGAACGTGTGAATGCTGAGAAACATCAAGTTCAAGCACATACCCATACACACCCTGAGACCGATGTACTTAGACTCCAAGGATTTAAAACAATTGATGAAAGGGAGAAACTGTCGCTTAAAACTGGAAAGTATGCCTCAGAGGACATACGTGCTCCTGGGGACTTGACAAACGCTAATGCAGACAATCCACTTATAAAACACTATTTTTTTGATAAAAAACAAGTTAAGATTCCAGCAGTTAGTAAGGCGTGTGATGCTGTGTTCACATTTGAGACATCCAATGAGATTGATAAAACAGGAGGTACTGGCGTGATTATATCAGATGATGGGTTGGTAGTGACAGCTGAACACTGTCTAGTACTGCACAATGGACCAAATGATGTGAAGAAACTCAGCATCAACCATCTGGGGAAGTCAATTCCCCTAGCTAATGCAGAGGTCATCTTCAGACCTGCAGAAGGCTATGTTAAAGGCGTGGATATTGCGATACTCAGGGTTCCGGAGCTTGCTGGAAAACCTCATGTCAGCTTAAGTGATGCAGATGTTGAAAAACAAGAGGGAAAAACTGTTTTTTCGATTGGGTACCCCTATCAACACCCCAATCTTGACGGCAAAACCATGTATGTATCAGCTGGGAATGTTAAGAAGGGATCTAACGACCGTTCAGTGCGTTCTGACGCTGAAGCAAGAATAGGCAACAGTGGAGGGCCATTAGTCGATGTGAATGGGCTGCTTCTGGGAATAAACACAACAAATAGTATGAGTGGTTTCACAGACACTCTCACAGCCGAGCCTAGTAAGGTTATTAAGGAAATTCTTGTGGGGAGGAGATTATGGCCTTTAGATTTGCCGCGACTGAAATAATGAATGCGTTAGTTCTTTGACCTTGCCTGGTATGCCATTGCCTTGTATACTAGTTTAGCTGCTGTGAAGTCGCTGGTTCGTGTCCCGTCAGGCAGTAGTTCAACAACATCCAAGCCCACGACATCCTTGTAGGTGAAGATGGCGGAGAGTATGTCTAATATATCATACCATCCGAGCCCCCCAGGCTCGGGGGTTCCCGTAGAGGGCATGATTGAGGGGTCGAATACGTCCACGTCAAAGCTTATATAGACTTTGTCAGACAGCATGGAGAGTATGTCTTTTGTGCGGTTGCCAGCCAGTATGTCTTTAGCGAAGTAGAGGCGTTTGTCTTTCCGGAGTTTCTTGACTTCATCAGATTCCTCGTCTGACACGCTTCTTATTCCGACACTTACCGCTGGAATGGCTTCTGTTATTCTCGCCATAACCGACCCATGACTGTATCTGGTTCCATGGTATTCGTCTCTCCTGTCTGAGTGGGCGTCGAAATGCAGGACTGAAACAGTTGGGTGATAATCTTTTGCAGCTAGTGCGCAGCCATAGGATATGGAGTGTTCTCCACCCAATACAATCGGGAATTTATTGTCTGAGTATAGTCTACTGCACGCCGCCCTTATTGCCTCTGCTGTCTCCCCACCTATTTTTTTCAAAAGCAGGGGTGGAAGCGTTGTAATTCCAAGTTCAGCAGGGTTTGAGTCTGTTTCTTCGTCATAGAGTTCAAGATAGTGTGATGCCTCAAGCAATGCTTTGGGCCCGGACAGGGTCCCCTTCCCATATGACGTCGTCTGTTCGTAGGGTATGGGCAAGACTGCGAAATATGAGGTTTTATAGTCAGTGAACGCCTTATCAAGGCAGCCGAATGTGTTTTTTGTAGAGGCCATAGGGCATAGGTGGAGTAACCATAGGATTTAATATTAAATATGAGTTAGTATTTCAGGTGAGATACAGTTACGTATTTTCGGCTCTATTATGCCTTGCATTCATAGCCTATGCAGATGTGGATTGTCCATTTGGCGTAGTGGACGACCCCTATCCCGGCCAGTGCGCAAGATACACAGACAAGGACGGAAACAGCATCTGCGACCTGTCACAGAGTCAGGAAGCATATATAGCGCCGTCAGTCGATGAAGTAAAGACTGCCAAGATGGCAGTAGGTGGCAAGTATAACCTTGTTGAATGGATTTTGTTTTTGTCCCTCAGCTACCTTGGGACATTAATCCTATCAAAAAGAGAAAGGATTACCTGCCTCACCCACAGGAGAGTATGGAATGTCGCGCTTTTGATTGCATTCCTTGTCTCTGCAGTATTGGGTGTTCTTTTGGTGGTGAGAATCAATTATGGGATTGTTTTCCCGCAGTGGATTAACATACTCTACTGGCATGTGGAGGCAGGCATTGCAATGGCGGTCATATCTGTTTTCCACATACTCTGGCATTGGCAGTATTTCGTCTGCATTGTAAAAAGGCCGAAACCTGTTGGAAAACCCAAAGGCAGGTTAAAGTAGTTTTTGTCCTCTGTAGTGCGTTAGGAGTTTCTTGAATGCTATGGGCGTCATGAATGTTGTGATAAACGCCATGGACACAAGTACGGTGACTATTTCAGGTGTCAGTATACCTAATTCAACTCCAACGCTGACGAGTATCAATTCCACGGCACCTCTCCCATTCATGCCAGCAGATACTACTACGCCTTCGCTTTTTTTAAGTCCTGATAGGATGCAGCCGATGTATGAGCCTGTGAATTTGCCAAACACCGCCACCACCAGTATTAGAGTCAAAAAAGGGAGGTTATGTAGGAGGCCTATTAAGTCCACATGGAATGCGAGGGAAACGAAGAATACCGGCCCCAAGAAACCGTAGCTTATCACCATCAACCTGTCGTTTAGTAGGGAGAGTACCATTTTGTCGTTTAGTTCCTCGCGAACAAATAATCCTGCTATGAATGCGCCGATTATGAGGTGCAACCCCATTGCCTCAGCGATGTATGCGAAGATGAATGCTGTCAAAAGGCTGAATGTGAAGCCGTGGCCTTCCTCGTTGTAGAATCTGTTCAGTAGGGGCAGGACCAGCTTTCCAATACCGTATGTGAGGAGGAAGAACAATGCTACATGAGCCATTGACGAGAATACTGGATAAAGTGATTGCAGAGATATTTCTGCAGCAGTATTGCCTGATTGTATGGTGTCTACAAGAGCTGAGAAGACACCCAGAGACAGTATGTCATCGACCAACGCCGCCCCGATTAACACATGCCCTATTCTGCTTTGTTGCATGTTGAGATCCATGAGTATTCTGGCATTCACTGCAATGGCTGTTATGGACAGCCCCAAACCTATGAAGATTGCCTGGAATTCTGTGAGTGAGGGCATGAAGATTTTTGAGCCATAATAACCCAGTATTAGGGGGATTATGAAACCGAGTATCCCGCATAATATAGAGGGTTTCATTGATTTGAAAAATGCCTTAGGGTCTGTTTCAGTGCCGGCATAAAACATCAGGAAAAATATTCCAAGTTCAGCCAAGAAACTTATATACTCATTGGGTTGGACAAGGTTCAGAAGTGATGGACCAAATATTAATCCTGCAAGAAGTTCCCCGAGCATTGGAGGCATGTCTAGTTTATGTCTGAACAGCCGTCCAAGATACCAGCTAATCAAGAGGATGAACAATAGCTCTATTATGTGAAGGTTTGCCATAGCCTAGGATTACCAAGTCAGAGGATATAAGTTTTCAGACTTTTGTCACGCTTCCAGTCCAGATTATGAGCAGTGTGCAGCCGTCTTCGCCGGTGGATGGCTGGTGTATGCCTTCTGTTGTGTTAGCTATGAAGTCGCCTTTCGTGTGTGTGCCGCGTTCGTCTGTCAGGCTTCCCTTAAGAATATAAGCCCATTCGAATCCGTCATGAGTGTGGGGCACATCTTTGAAGTTGGGTGCTATTCTTATGATGTCAGCCTGAATACCCAGTTCAGTATTGACTGCCAGAGACTTTCGCTCAATACCCTCTCTCAACGTGACAAAATCAGACATAGATAGTCATAAGACCTCCCAAACTAAAAAAGGATATGCATCTCTGAATAGGGAAAGGTTTAAATATGTCTTATGCGAATAATTTATTGCGTTGGCTGTGTAGTTACCTGTTTCTTGACTGTGTGCGAGGAGATAATATGGCAGTTGATAACATATTCAGTAAATGGGAACAGGCCCTTATGGACTTCAATCTCTTAGTTAGGTATTTTGACTTAAGTGATTTGGAGTTTATAGGTTTCACCCCCGACAATTGAGGATTAAATAGGTATAAAAAAATAGTTTATACATGATTTCTGAAGAGAGATACGTTGGGCTTTCCATTATTTTTGTGGCGATTGCAGCGGCAGTGATTTTGACTGATAGGATCACATATGATTTTTTCGGGGCAATTGATGTGTCAACATACATCCTACTGGTTTTATTGACTGGTTTTACCACGGTGGTGCTGTTTGAGAGGGTTTTCCCCACGCAAGGTGCAGTGAAAAAATGGCGCAGACCAGTGAGAACAGAGGCGAAGATTAAAACAGAGGGTTTAGTCTTGTTTTTTTCAATTCTTGTGATTGAAACAATCATTGTGGGTTTCGTATTTTATCAAGGTTACATAAATGAACCGGGCAGGCTTTCGGAGATGATTTATTTGACTGTCTTGTTTCTCGCATTGGCACATGGGTTGATTGCTTATTTGAGTCCTGAGACATTTCTCCCTATTTGGAGGATTTTCATGGCTGAAGAGCATTCAGGCATCTCAGACAAGCAGATGATGCAGTATATCAAGGATGAAGGGGTTGCAATGATTGTGATATCCGTTATTCTGACACTCGGCAGCCACATCGGGTTAAAGCCATAGAAGACATGAAGACGTTCAAGATAGAGGAGGAAGGCATTGGAACTGTTGAATACTGCATTCTGCGGTGTGACGTATGCAAGAACATAATGCGCCATGACATCAGACTTGGGTCATTTGGCAGGATGATGAAGAATAGGATGTGCATTGTATGCGGGGAAAAAATACCGTTGGATGAAATGCACTGCCTAGACACTGACCCAATGGCTGGAACACACACTGCGGAGTTCAAGTCTGCAAAAGACCTTTAGACTATGTACCCACCAGTCTGACACCGGTTACTGCGCTTGTGAGTAGACTCAGCGACCGTAGGTCGTCTATGTCCAGATTGTGCACGTCAGTTAACCCAGTCAGCTGAGTCAGCATCTTCAATTCCCGAGTTATCGCAGTCGTGTAGTTGATGAATCTCTGCTCTGCGTCAGGCGCCAGCTTCTTTTCAAATTCCGGGTCATTGCTTGTTATGCCTGCAGGACACCTGCCGAGGTGACACTGCCTGCACATGACACACCCTATACTTATCATTGCAGAGGTTGCGATTTGGACTGCGTCGGCGCCCAACGCCAATGCCTTTGCTATGTCTGCGCCATGCCTTATACCACCCGATATTATGAGGCTGACTTCATCCCTTAATCCGGTTTCCTCAAGAGCATTGTTTGCTTCGACCAACGCCGCAATAGTCGGTATTCCGACGTGTTCAATACCAACCCTTGGCGCTGCGCCTGTGCCTGCCTGCATCCCATCTATTGCGACCGCATCAGCGCCTGCTTTGACTGCTATTTTGACGTCGTCTTTAACGCGGCCCGGACTGTATTTCACGATTATAGGCACCTTCCAATCAGTTATTTCACGCAGTTGACTTATCTTGAATGAAAGGTCTTCAGGACCTACGATGTCCATGTGCCTTGCAGGGCTTAAGGCGTCGGTACCTACGGGGATACCCCGTATTTTGGATACCTTTTCTGTGACTTTCTCGCCCATGAGGTGTCCACCCATCCCTGGCTTTGCGCCTTGACCGATTTTCAGCTCTATTGCATCTGCGCTGCGGAGGTATTTAGCTGAGACTCCGAATCTCCCTGATGCATACTGGACTATGAGCTTTTCTGCATGCTTTCTCTTAGACGGCAGCATGCCACCTTCACCTGTGTTGACTGATATTCCCATTGCAGTGCATCCTTTTGCAAACGCTATTTTTGAGCTTTCATTCAATGCCCCAAAGCTCATGGCACCGAGCATTATGGGGTAGTCAAGTTCAAGGGGGTTTTCCGCAAATCTTGACCCAATCACAGTCTTTGTCTCGCACGGTTCCCGGTAGTTGTCTATTGGGGGGCGTGAATTCTGTGCTGGAAGAATTATAAGGTCGTCAAAATGGGGCAGGTCACGGGTTGAACCCATGCTTTGCACAGTGTATTTTCCAGTTGCAGCTTTTTGCTTTATCTTTGCAATCGTCTCTTGACTCCACATCTCCATTTCAGTCACCGTAGAACGGCCTGCCTGAGACAGGCGTTATCTTTTTGAAGCCTCCAGCATCGGCTTTCACGCCGTATTTTGTGAGGACATCTGTTAACATCTTTTTTTCGTCTCCGTCAATCTCCTGGACCTGCGTGTTTTTCCCAAGTGATTCGGCTTTTCCGCCGAAATATATCGTCCCTGCAATTATTGATTCTCCTGCATTTTTCCCCAAGTCGCCTGCGACTATGATTTTGCCACCCATCATGTATAGGCCAGTCATGAATCCTGAGTTGCCGCCGACGAGTATTGTGCCGTCTTTCATGATTTGGCCGGTCCGTGAGTTCGTGTCCCCTTTGATGTAGAGGGTTCCACCGTACATTCCCTGGCCTGCTCCGTCCCCGCCGTCCTTTTCTATTATGAACTCTCCAGAGGTCATGTTGTCTGCTGGGTACCATCCACACCTTCCTTTAACCGTGAATTTCACACCGTCTATCATGGATCCTGCATAGTATCCCAAGTCTCCGTCGACAACCAATTCAATCTTGTCAGTCAACCCTGCAGCCAAGTAGTTCATTGAGTCCGGATTCAGAAGATGAAGTAGGCTGTGTCGTTTAGCGTGTTTTTTTATTTCCCTATTGGCTTCCCGTGGAGTCAACCCCTTCAAGTCTATTTCCTTTTCTTTCATCTTTTGATGTTGAATACCCGGTATTCTCCGCTTGTGAGCACCTCGAACGGCCCATCATCGGAGACTTTTTCTAGGGCTACCTTTTCCGATGCGACTGTAAACATGTCGCGTGTGTGGTAGATGATGCCTGGCCTTAGTGCGAGTTTGTCTTTGACCACGCCGATGCCGTCTGGTGTCGAGATTATGTATGTGAATGGGCCGTCCATTTCCTTGATTGATTCCTCAAGTGCATCGCCTAGTTTGTAGCCGTTTTTCAGCTTGTCTGCTATGTAGTGGACTATGACTTCGGTGTCGTTATCTGTCGAGAATACATGGCCCATAGACTGGAGTTTACGTCGGAGCTTGATACAGTTCGTTATCTGTCCATTGTGGACTACTGCGATGTCTGGGTATATAAAGCTTTGAAATGGATGCGCATGGAATCTGTCTACGCAGCTTTCCGTTGAAAACCTGACGTGGGCGAGTCCGTGTGTGCCAGGTATCTTGTCTATGGCGTATTTTTTCACTACATCAGACACCATTCCAGTGTCTTTTATCATTTCGAATTTTCCGCCGCCCAAGACGTTCACCCCGTCTATTGCGTTTAGGTTTTCTATTATTGAGCGGACGTGGTCGTATGAGCTGGTGAATATCCTGTATCTTTTGATGTGTTCTGAGAGTTTTTGCTGGGATTTGATTTCTGCAGTGATTGCGCGGTATATTACTTCGTCTGTTCCGGCTAGTTTTTCGATTGTTATGAGGTATTCGTTTTTTCCCAAATCATGGCCGCCATATATAGCGAATCCGCAGCCGTCTGTCCCCCTATGTTGTAGTGCCTGCGCCATGTCAGAGAGAATTTCCCCAACCCCATTCCTGTGCCTGAATGCAACACCAACTATCCCACACATAACAACCTTTAGTTATAAAAACAAACCAATATATAAATAAAAGTTTAAAAATGAAATTAATAGTTATGAAATATTTAAAAATGAAATATACCATTTGTGTGTTTAGTTATAGATGGGAGGTAGTTTACAGCCTAAAAAAAAACATAGAGAAAAAAGACTAAGTTAACTGGTAAAAGAATAGTTTATTCGCCGCTTCCTTTGGCTTGGGTTATTTTCTTTTGGGCTCCCCATGTGATGTACATGATTTCGGCTCCTTCCCGTATGAATGCCTTCATTTCCTGTTCATCTGGCATTGGCAGGTCAAACGTCTCGTATGATGTCATATCCATCATCTGGAGCTTGTCACCCAATACTGCAAGCACCTGAGCCACCTTCTTCTCCAAAACAGGGGCTTCAACCTTGTCCCCCGCAGGCTTTATGAGGTTTCTTTTAGAGTCGTCAAAAACGCCAACGGCATCTATTCTGACTCTGGCGCCACCGTGTTTGCCGGGTTTAGAGTGAGTCATCCCGATAATCTTGCAGGGAACATCCTCCATCATAATGTATCTGCCAGGCTTCAAGGTTTTCACATCAATAATGCGCTTTTCCATACTATACCTCAAAAAAACAGGTGAAGAATATATAGTTAATACACCTTAAAAAAGGAAAACA
Organism: Candidatus Altarchaeota archaeon; assembly: GCA_018815265.1. Taxonomy (GTDB): domain Archaea; phylum Altiarchaeota; class Altiarchaeia; order IMC4; family SCGC-AAA252-I15; genus JAHIYG01. The sequence continues at coordinate 11,818 of JAHIYG010000015.1, forward strand.
TTTATTAACAGCTAATTCCATCTGTTAATTGGTGGGTTGGGGTGAAGATGGACTGCATGGTTGTTGGTGTAAGTTCCTATACTCATACGCTGAATTGCCACATAGCAGAAACTATCGCCTCTTTGTAAAGTTTCCCCTCATCAAAGCCTCCAGCCCGCCACAAAAAAAAACTTGAGCTTATTAATTTCCAACGTTTAATTCTTCACATATGGCAGAACCCAAAAAACTGATGCGTCCCCCATGGGACGAATACTTCGCTAAGGTTGTCGGCGACATTGCACTGCGTAGCACATGCTACAGGAGGCAGATAGGGGCATTAGTCGTCAACGCAGACCATGAAATAGTCTCCTCAGGATTCAATGGCAACGTTAGAGGCGCCGAACACTGCGACGTCATAGGCTGCATAAAGGATGAAATGGGACTCAAATCAGGCGAAGGAAACGACTGGTGCACTGCAGTGCATGCAGAACAGAATGCCCTACTTCAGGCAGGCAAACTCTCAAGAGGCTCGACATTATATGTGAACGCATTCCCCTGTAAAGTCTGCGCCAGACTAATCATAAACGCAGGCATAAAGAAGGTAGTCATCAGCGGGGAGTACACCGACAAGGACGGACTGAGGATTTTAGCAGACAGCGGAGTGGAAGTAAAGCATGTCAACGTGAAAAATGGCTAAAGTCTACGGTTTAATCGGGCCGATTGCATCAGGCAAAAGCATCGTCGCAGACTATCTCATAAAGGAAAAATGTGCTAGCTACTACAGGTTCAGCGATGTCCTACGTGACATACTAATACGCATCCACAAGGAGAACACAAGAGAGAATCTCCAGGGATTGGGAGTCGCATTAAGGAACGTATTCGGCGACGACATACTGGCTGAAACATTGAAAAAGG
>JAHIYG010000185.1 GCA_018815265.1 Candidatus Altarchaeota archaeon
ATATAACCAATTTCCACACTCAACTCCTCGTCGGTGTATGTTTTTTTCTGATAGAACTGGGGATACAGTACCTCCCGAACATCTCCTATTTTATCCTTCACCATCAGTATCCTCTCCAACCCGAATCCTAGATTGAAGACATTATATGGTATGTCATAGTTTGAGAGCGCAACCGGGGAATACATCCCTATGTCTGCGACCTCAATGTCGCCAGAGTAGACTTCGTATTCGGTGTCTGGCGCATAGTAATTTGATGTAGCATTCTTCCTCACGAATTTCACGTCGCCGAACTCCAACGCATTAAGTATCTTCTCAGTTATCTTCCGGCCAGCCTTCAAGCTTATGTCCTCACCCATTATCGCGCATGAGCCGCCATAGTGCGCCCTAAGATGTGAGGCATCGACCTTTTGCTCGCGCCTGAACCTCAACCCCACAGAAAATAGCTTCACAGGCACCACATCCTTTATAGCTGCAAGTGTTGGAAACCATGCCGCAGTCATGTGGGAACGCAACGTAGTGCTCCCGCAGACCGGCTTAATCTCTTTGAACTCAGGAAACAGGTCGAGTATTTTCGCTGCTGCATCCGTAGTAATGGACAACTCCCCAGTCATAACCTCCAACACATTGTCGCCTTCAATCTCTCCCTCACGGTATCGTCTGAATATGGATTTGAGCTTGTCTGTGTCAAATCCGGCGATATCCCTTACCTGGCCTATTTTATCGGCACTTAAGCCTATGTCCGGCCTCGTCAATCCGCCGAGGTAGTAGCATCTGTCAAGTATCACCGGAGCCTCAGGACCATATTGTTTGTAGACGTCCTCTTCAGGTATGAAGACTTGATTCTCAACCTCATCAAAACCCATATCTAAAAAGACGCTTCTAACCTTCTCTATCAACTCATGCATCCTATGGGGACGGCCTCCACTGCCTGAGTAGTCTCATCCCTCCTCAGCTATCAACTTGCTCGTGTCCAACCACGCCTTTCTGAAATCTTCTCGTGCAAGATTTTTAATCTTTACAGGATCGAAGTTCATGTTACCCCACCCCATCAACAAAGGCCAGACGGTATTGTTATGGTAATGCCTGCCTTAGATGCAGTATCCTTGTATAGGTTCAGTATGGTGCATTTGGATGCAACGACCAGAAGTCCCAATACAACATATATCATCCCTTTCTTGGCTTCTGCCCTCTCGTTGGCGCTGTCTGCGACAATCCATTTTATCCCCAGTAAAACCATCATAAGCCACGCCAGCGCCGCAGCCACAGAAACCAGCCCCCCAACCCACGAAGGTATTGGCGGCGGACTAGCCACTACAGTTTCCGCAATCAGGAATAGCACACCCACAACACCCTTAACCTTATTCCACCGCATGTTTAATCCTTCCTCAAATAACATTGTTTGTTGTTAAATAAATATCAGAAGGCTTTGAATCATGACTTGATGCTAAGTTAGCAGAATAGGTATTCTGTAAACGGCAGTGCACTCTTGAGCATTATGAGCCCTATTATCACGTATATCACCCCCCGCCTTGAATTTTCCCTGTCATCCGGAGATTCCGACATCACCCACCTTATCCCCATCATCGCCATCATCAACCACGCCAGAGGCGCGCCTATTTCTGTAAGATAACCCTGTATAGTTCCAATCGCCGGATAATCAGTTGCTGTTGCCGCACATACTGCAGATACGTTCTCTGCAAGGAAAAAAAATACCACTACAGATTTTATCTTTTTCTTCATCTGAGAAAGAGCTGGGGACTCCATCTTTTAAAGATGGGGAGGGATGCTTAAAAAACATCTCCAGTTCTTCTACAACATCTACCTCAGCTTTAGCTGTTTATTGTCCCCCTATTGCTTGGAAATATGGGCATAGGCTGCAGTACCACCTTGACTGCAGGCTATCATTCACTTTTGGAGATTGAGCCACCTTGGGGTTCCCACATTTGTCTCCTGTTCGGTGGGTGCATTTCATGTTGTCTCTTTTAACTGGTACCATCGGATTAATTATCTGCGATAAAGTATAAAAAAACTACCTGAAATAGGATGCAATCTTCTGCGGTACCTCTTCCCTAAGTAGGATATTCTTGAATTTTGAGCCGTAGTCCCTTTTTATGGCCGGATTTGTTACTACGAAGAAATAATCATCGTATTTCTCCATTACCGGGAGCTTAGTCTGCATGTTGTCCAAGCTCTTTTTCAAGCCGACGTCTGCCTCTACCTCAACAGCTATGACCTTCCCAATCCTTGACTCGAATGTGACATCAGGAAGTTTTGTATGGTGTACCAGCGCCTTCTTCGTGTATTTCTTCACCTCCTCAAATATCAGCTGCTGTATGACAAAGTGCTCGTCAGTCTCCTCAGACTCGTTGAAAATCATGAAAATATCTGTTTCACCAGTCAAAGTCTTTGTCCTAAGCTCTGTAAACCCCCTCTGTGTGAGCGCCTGGATGTTATCGTCTGAAATGTTGGTCTTAATCTGGAACGGCTTTTTTATGTCGAACTCCTTGACTAAATCAACTCCGTCAGGCCGCGTTATGCTGGCCATCGCCTGCACTTCATCAGGGTTTGTGGTTATTATCCTGTGCTCCTCAGGCGAAGCCGTAATGTATATCGGCACCCGTATAGTTTCAGCCATCAGAAGCGCCCTACCCATTGTCGCAACCTTTAAAAACCTGAGTTCAGCCTGATTCAATTTGAAGTAGTCAACTAACTTGTCTAATATGGATGTGTCCTGCTTTAGGAGCAGTTTAGTTGAGGTGTTTGTTAGAACAGCCCGTCCAGCCCGCGAAGCCAGGACGTCTTCAACGTCTTGGGTCAGCATTATAAGTGCGAGGTTGAATTTACGGCATGTTTTGACAAGCCTTAGTATGTATTCAGACTGTTCGCCGGCTGAAAGCACCGTCCACGCTTCGTCAACGACAAGTATCTTTCTCGTCTTAGACTTCTTCATCTGGGTGTAGACGTATTCCAGAAGCAAAAACATTATCGTCCCCTTCCCGAAGTCGGGGCTGTCCCTTATGTCAAAGCTTATCATCCGATTCCCCAGGTTGATTTTTGTGTGCTGGTTCAAAAACCTCATAGGGCCGAAGACATATGGTTTGAGCCTGTTGACTATCGCCATTGCAGGCCCGTATATTATCTCCTTCTGGCTTCTGGTCAGCGGCAACACCTCATTGTATAGGTCCTCCAAAAGCGGAGGCTGCCTAGACCATGTTTTCGGGTCTTTTGTGATGCCTTTGTCCTCATATGCACGGTCTATTGTATCATCTAATATGGCTGCCTGCGGTTCTGTCAATTCTCCCATGAGGCAACGGAAGAATGCGAGAAGCGAAAGTTTCTTTTCGTCAAATGCCTGGTCCATCATGTCAAATGGGTTGATGACGCTGTCTGAGCCTGGAGATACCTTTATGACCTCCCCCCCGAATGTCCTCACCAAGTCGGTGTATTCTGCCTGTGGGTCTATCACGTTTATGGCGACTCCCTCCATGAACTGTCGCATTAGGATTAGTTTTATTGTGTAGCTTTTCCCCCCACCCGATGTTCCCAGTACCAGCATGTTTGGGTTAGAAAGCCTGAAGGGATCTATTATTATGGGGATGCTGTTGTATTCGTTGAATCCAATAAGTATTCCTGTGGCGTGCTGTTCAAGCGATGTTATTGCGAAAGGGAAACATGCGGCGGCAGCGGATGAGGTGATGTTTCTCGTTACCTGTAACTCATCCACTCCTATAGGCAGTATGCTCCGTAATCCCTTGTACATTTGGTAGTTCGGGACTTTGGGTATTATCATGATTGAGTTCATGGTATCTCTTATCTGCTTGCTTACCGACTCCATCGCCTCTTGGTCGTAGGCTTTGGCGTCGATGTACAAGGACATGTCAAACATTTTCTCGGTTCCCTCCTGTATCAGCTGCAAAAGCGCCATTGTGTCTTGGTGCTGTTGAATCAGGGACTGCGGCACTATCTTACCCTCGCTTTCCAAGGCATACAAGTCAGTTTTTTGCTTTTTGACTTCGTTTTCCAAGAGTTTGATTGTCGTCTCTATCTTATAGGGGCTTATGTGTATTGCCAGGTCAAAGTCTAGATTCATCTCGATTAACCGGGTCAACCATCCTGGGTCAACAAGTCGGGGGTAGTTTATGGCGCATATGACTTGGTGAAACTTGGTGATTTGGACATATGACTGCTTCTGTATTATTGTCGTGGGTGATGTGAGGTATTCTATGAGTCGGTCTTCATATTCTGCATAGCTTTCAGCCTTCTTCTTCTCCTTACTCATTGCTTGACCTCCTCCTCCTTCTTCTCAGCTCCGTCTTCCCTGCTTTGCGCTACCGGATGCGGTGCGTCCTTCCACATCTTCCTATACATTGTTATGGGGCTTATCATGCTGTCGTATAGTTCGAAACTGTCTGTGAAGTATGATTTGTAGAAGTTTATCAGTTGGTGGTCGTTCATTCTAGTTGCGACTATGCCGGAAAGCGAAAGTCTCGAAGTCAACTCATTGCACTGTATCTCCAGATTGTCGATTGTCTCCTTTTCAGTCAACTTCTTTTTAGCGGAAACCACTATGTAGAAATGTCTGTCGTTTATTTTGTTCACTTTTATGTAGCTTCGCATGTACTCTGAGAAGTGCTCGTAGTATGCTAGAGCTAGCTTGTCATCCCGTTGCTTTATTCTTCTCTTCAGCTGGTTTAGGTAATCCTCTAGGTCTAGGTTCACGCTTCGCATGACTATCTGTATCGGGAAGTTCAGTGCGTTCAGAAATTCCAAGAAACCGTATATGACAGTGTCTTTGTCTTGTTCGCTCAACACTCCGAAGTTTATGGGTGTGATTCTTATCACTCCAAGGACTCTGTAGTCGTTCAGAAATACTGACTCTGCCCTGATGGACCTGATGTTCATAAGCTGTCTTGCAGCGGGCGATATCCATGACGACTGTCTTGTTGATTGCATGAATCCAATGTAGTTTTTCAGTATTTCCTCAAGGTTTAGGAAAGCAAATGCCGCCCCTATCCCTGCCAAAAGAACAGCAACCGGGAGCTTTATTGTAGGGTTTAATGTCTTGTTGAAGTAAACCATTCCCGCAGCCATCAAGAATCCGCCCAAGTAGATGGACTGTTTTATAGTTAGTGGGCCAAGTAGCTTTTCTTCATATCTTATGTTTGCAGGTATTGCATATGGCATTTCTTATCTACAAAGTATTTGTATTGCCTTATTATAAATTGTATCATCCATAATGCTCTTCTTCTTTCGCAGTTTCTAATGCATCCTTCATTATGGCTGCAACTCGTTTTTGTATCTCTTTCTCTTCTGAGACGGTGAATCTGTCGTATCCTGAGAGTTCCTCCTCCATGTCCTCAAGTTGTGCAGTGCCTTTCTTGACCATTTCTTTGAATTTTTTCTCAGAGTATATATCCTCATCCATGTCATCAAACAGCTGTTCTACTCCCTTTG
>JAHIYG010000186.1 GCA_018815265.1 Candidatus Altarchaeota archaeon
AGCAATGAGTATTCCATCCTCTTTTTCATGTCTTTCGGTTTCTCAGACACAATCCTGTCATGTATTTTTTTCCTGATTGACGTTGGAGTTATTCCATGCCATGTATTGTATTCAACCTGTATGTCCCTTCTTCTTTTTGTTTCATCCAATGCTTTGCGCATGCTAGTAGTCACCTTGTCAGCGTATAGTATTACCCTTCCTTCTATGTTTCTCGAGCACCGCCCAATCGTCTGGATGAGGCTTGTCGTGCTTCTCAGGAAGCCCTCCTGGTCTGCGTCAAACATTGCGACAAGAGACACCTCCGGCAAATCCAATCCCTCCCTGAGCAGGTTCACACCCACGACAACATCTATCTCTCCCAGTCTAAGCTGACGGAGTATGTCGATGCGCTCTAGGGTGTCAATGTCTGAATGCAAGTATTTCACCTTGTACCCCTTTTTGTCGATGTACTCAGCCAGGTCCTCACTCATTCTTTTCGTCAGAGTAGTTGCTAAAACGCGCTGTCCTGCCTTGACGCGAATGTCTAATTCATCCATAAAGTCTGCAACCTGATCTTTAGCAGGCCTTACTTCCACTTCTGGGTCGACTAAACCTGTGGGGCGTATAATCTGCTCCACAACCTGGTTTGAAACCTTAAGCTCGTAGTTGGCTGGCGTTGCAGACACATAAATCACCTGCTTCAATTTGGACTCAAATTCATCCCACCTCAATGGACGATTGTCAAGCGCTGACGGCAGCCTGAACCCGTATCGCACAAGAGTCTCCTTTCTGCTTTTATCGCCCTCATGCATCCCCCTAATCTGGGGCACTCCAATGTGCGATTCATCTATGAAGCACAGCCAGTCATCTGGAAAGAAATCAAGCAGTGTATTAGGAGGCTCCCCTGGTTTCCTGTTTTCAAGGTGCCGGCTGTAGTTTTCTATGCCTTTGCAGTAGCCTAATTCTTCAATCAACTCCAAATCGTATTCTGTCCTCTGCTTAAGCCTCGCGGCTTCCACTAGCTTCCCCTCTGACTCAATCTTCTTTAGACGGTCTTTCAATTCCTTTCTAATCTCTGTAATTGCATCTTCTTTAGTCTCTTCTGGCAGGAGGTAATGTACTGCAGGATAGATTCTGACCTTCTCCATGGTCGCTGACTTTTCCCGCGTAACAGAGTTTATCTCCTGGATGAAGTCGACACTATCATCTGCTTTCACGCGTATGATTTTTTCACTGTATGGGGGGAATATGTCAAATACCTGCCCCCTCACCCTGAACTCTCCTTCAGTCGGGGTTGAATTGGTTCTTTCATAGTGCATGTCAACCAATGATTTAATCAATTCATTCCTTCCAATTTTCTCTCCGACAGTGAGGCATTTTGTCCCGCGCATGTACTCTACCGGACTGCCTAAGCCATATATGGCTGAGACTGTTGCGACAACCAACACATCCTCCCTGTCCAAAAGAGAAGATGTAGTCCTGTGCTTGAGTTTTTCTATTTCAGCGTTTATGTCTGCGTCCTTGTCTATGTATGTATCGGATGCTGGAAGATAGGCTTCAGGTTGGTAGTAGTCGTAGTAGCTGACAAAGTATTCCACTGCATTTTCAGGGAAGAGCTCCTTGAATTCACTGTATAACTGGGCTGCAAGTGTTTTGTTGGGGGCTAAAACCAGGGTTTTCCGGTTTACCTTTGAGATGACATTAGCCATAGTGAACGTTTTCCCGGAGCCGGTAACACCCAAAAGCGTCTGGTGTTTCATCCCCCTCCTCAGGCCGTTCACAAGCTTATCTATCGCAGGGGGTTGGCTGCCTGCGGGCTTGTGGTTGGTGACAAGTTTAAAATCCATGTTAGAGAACACATAGAAAGAAACCTTATAAAGATGACAGTATCAACTTCCAAACCTTATATTCTACTACTCCATATTGTATCCTATGCCACGCTATCATACTACAAGCAAGAAAACAGCTAGAAGGAAGAGAAAACACCAGAAAAGGATTAACGCCAACAAAGGCTAATAGACTATGCTAATCCGGTCATGTAAGTTGGCTATGTAAACTAACGCGTCAATTGCATGCTTGACCCTTGTCTTATCCTTGAATTTCGACTCTTGATGGAACGTTATTGAAGAGCCATTAATCTCAAACGGTAGTTCAAGTTTGACAATCCATGATGCGACCTCGGGGGTTATTAGTTTCTCTGCAATAGTGGGGTTGCTGCTTAAGATGCGGTATTTCGCAGAGAATGCTTTGTTGTCTACGTTGACTTCTCCGAGTTTTCTGCTGTAAAAACCGCTTTTTTTCGTTACAATGTGGGTTTCCCTCCTGCTTTTGCCCAAACCCACTACTATCCTACTATGCGGGTGCCAGATATCGAAAAATCCCCTCTCATTCAATTGGTCGATTGTCACACCGCGTCCGCTATAGGTTCCTGTCACATACGCTGGCACATCCTCCCTAGGCGGGAAATATGTGAGCTTTAATTCACCAGCTAATTCAATAAACATGTCCCTTTTAGATAATCCGACTGCATCGTTGATAGAATCCAGAAACCCCATATATATGAAATAATCTTCAGATATTAAATACGTAGTAATAGTTTCTTCAGGCTAATGTAGTCTGAGGGTATGTGTGTGACTTTTTCAGGGAGTTTTTCAATGCCAGACAGGCTCTTAGGCAGTATTGGTTCGAATCCGATGGTCGAGACTATTTCTTCAGGGAATTTTGCAGGGTCTGCAGTCTCCAATGAAACCGCAAAACAGTCTCCATGCACCTTAATGTATTCGCTCAAACCAGCCCATCCAACGGCTCCATGAGGTTCCAAAATGAGTTTATGGCTTAAGTAGGCGTTTTTGATTGTCTCCCGAGTCAGCTTGTCAGATATGCTCACCGCCCACATGTCATTTTTCAAGAGGTTGAGGTCTGGTTTTTCCTTTACTAAACCTGTTTCGTCAATCCATCCGCCGTATAGGTGAAAGAGCCTGGCTAAATTACTAGGATGTCCGACATTCATTGCATTGCTGATGCATGCCTTAGACGGCTTAAGGGGCTCGTAGATGCCGGTTTTCATGTATTTTGGGAATTCATCGTTTTC
>JAHIYG010000187.1 GCA_018815265.1 Candidatus Altarchaeota archaeon
ATTGCCTAGCATCTTTTCATACAGGGCTTTTCTCTCAGGGTCTTTTAAGAGCTTTATTATCTGTTGGCTGTATAGGTGTGAGAAGTCAGCTATGTCTGCGACTATTGAATGCATCATGTCGCTTGGAAGCTTCACTTCCGGAGGCTCTATTATTTCGACTGCCGCTGGCCCGTACTTCAATACTGCATTAATCATCCATCTGAAGTCGTCTGCAACAAACTCTACTTCAGAGACTCCAGAGAAGTATTCTGCATTTTCTTCCTTTAATATGTCGTACATGCTCACCTTGAGCACTGTTATGTTCTCATATTGTAACAGTCTGTTGCTGACTGTATTCTCCATGGCTATCTTGGCTGCGTCCGTGTCTGTTGCTTGGACTTCAAGATATATCCTCGCATGCACTCCCCCTTCAGACAGTATCTTGTCCACATCAGCTTCTTCGTTGTAGCTTGTGGTTGTGACGGGTGAATCTTTCATCCAACAAATACTTACGCCTTAGGTGTTTATAAAAAGACCATATAGTACGGTATCTGATGGGTTACGTGTATGCTCCGTGTATTTTTCCACTGTCTTGCTTTTCTGTCTCAACATTACCCACGTTTATAGTGTAGGGTACTGTTATTGTCAGATCATATGGGTCTCCGTCATTGCCTGTTGGGCAGCCTGTACCCGTTATTTTGAACTGATTTCCAGGACTCACCTGCAGTGGTGTGACATCAGTGCCTGTGCATGCTACTCCACCAACTGTGATTGTCAGTCCTGTTGTTGTTAGTGTTATTTTTTCGCCTAATGTGTTTGTGAATACTGTTGTGAATTCCCCGCCTGTAGTAAGCGATGTACTCGAAAGAAAAGGCTTTAGCTTTCCAAAACCAGATTGACTTATTGTTTCTCCACCCATCTTTAGATATCCCATTTCATTCAGGGCAATCCCCACGACCATCACAGCCAGTATAGCCCACCCGTACGTTTCAACATACTCGAGTGCGCTTTGTCCACGGGAAGACATATGAATCCTATTTACTATAATACTTTATTAAGATGTTTTTTATCCTCTTCAACCATATATTTCTTTTGATGGCTTCTCTTTTAGCTGACATCAAGCTTCGCTGGCACGACGACTCTGCCCTTTTGTCATTGGAGCCGAGGGAGTCTTTGGAGGTTTTTCTCGACTCTATAGGCGTGACATCCGATGTCGCAAGGGACTTGTTTGAAGTCCTGCTTCTTGCCAGGGCAAAGGATGTCTCCCTGAAGAGCTCTGAAATCAAAAGGGGAATACTGGAGGTCAGGCTGCGCCGCAAGGTCAAGGATGTGGAATCTGGTTTGACTGACAGAAACATCCAAGTCTGGCTTAAGTACTTTCAAACAATCGGTTTGATCGATTCTTTCACAGGAAAATACCGTTTTTCAGGGAACAAGAAGCCGTCTGAGGCTTTCAAACGCACCGAGGAAGTAATAGGTGAGTGTGTGAAATACTCAAAAAAGGCAGTCAAGAACCTGGAGGACCTGTACAACATAAGATGAACTGCATCCACTGCGGTAGCAAAGCCTATTTTGAACTACGCTATTCTGGGCATTTCGTCTGCAAAAAACATTTCATTGGGCTTTTTGAGCGCAGGGTCAAGAAGACGATACGCCAGAACAAGCTGCTCTCAAATGGAGACCACATTCTCGTCGCATTATCTGGTGGCAAAGACAGCATGACCTGCCTAAAGATACTGCATGACATAACCTCTAAAAATCCAAAGGTTCATTTGTCTGCGGTCACAATAGACGAGGGCATAAGGGGAAAGAACATGGCCTATGCTGTTGACTTCTGTAATAGCTTGGGTGTCGAACACAATGTCGTGTCTTTCAAGGATTTCTTCGGCTTAAACATCGACGAGGTCCTGCATAATGTGAAGGCAGAGGGTGTTCTGGCATGCAGTATATGCGGAGTACTTAAGAGAAGGCTTCTAAACGACTTTTCCAGGAAGCACAAGGTATCGAAGGTTGCGACAGGACACAACCTAGACGATGAGATACAGTCAGCATTCATGAACTTCATGAGAAGCGACCATGAAAGGATGGCCCGCGTAGGTCCAATGGTGGGTGTGAAGGCCCATGGGGGTTTTGTCCCACGGATAAAGATTCTTCGCGAATGCCCAGAGGATGAGGTGAAGGCATATGCAGACCTGCTTAAGCTGCCGTATTTCAAAAATCAATGCGTCCATTCTAAGACATCGCTTCGTACCACTGTGAAGAAGATGCTTGACAGCCTTGAAGTAAACCACCCTGGCAGCAAGTACCAGATGCTTCGTTCAACCGACGAGTTGGCGTCTATACTAAGGAAAAACATCAAAGAAGCCGACCCTAACCAGTGCAGAAAATGTGGCGAGCCTTCGGCACAGGAAATATGCAAGACCTGCCAGTTACTTAGCAAACTTACTTAGGCCTTTTTTTGTAGCATAACCTAAAACCAAAACCAAAATAAGCATCAGGCTAAACTGTGTGAATATGGGGGAAATCGGCGCGGTCTTAGCAGCATCGAGCGGAAGCGCTTTCACAGCTGATTTAGTCTTAACCACTGAGTCAAGCTTTATCGATTTGTTCTCTTCTTTGATGTATTCCCGTATCTCCTTTGAGACCAGCGGGCTGGTGTAAATGTTTACCTCTAGTTGGAATACGTTTTCCCTTATTGGG
>JAHIYG010000188.1 GCA_018815265.1 Candidatus Altarchaeota archaeon
ATCCTTATGTATGCTGCGTTTTTCACCAAAGTCAGAATATTCCTGACTGCTATATGCGGCAGGGAAGACAATCTCAGGGAATGGGATGCCATCGCCACATCACTCTCTCCAACAAACTCTTTAGGGGTAGCCTCAGAAGACATGAAATGGCATGCGTCAACCATCTGGTGCGGCTTATATCCTATGTCTGTGAGATGCGCCTCGACATCTCTTCCGAGTTCAGACCGCATCCTAGACAAGACATTCCCTGATGAACCTCCAAAATCCCACAACCTAACAGGTTTCGATAACTTACCTATCTTCTCCCTAGTCAATCCCTCACACCAGTACTCTACTGTTTCACCTTCTATCACATCCTTTCCTTCAGTTGACATGTAATGCTTACTGTCTTCACTATACGCTGTATAGTCCCCCAGAACCTTTAATGCCCTATCTCTGCCATATTTTTTCTCAACCCACCTGATGAAGTCCCTGTTGTTTTTTGAACTAACCGATAATTGGACCTTCAGGTAAGCCCTTAGTATCAATTCCTCCTCTCTTGTCAAGGGTACTGCCCTTTCAAAATCCATGGCTGTTGAGACATCGGCTGCAACCTCCTTAGATAGTGGTGTCTTCCAACTTCTCCTCCCTAACACACAGTCAACCAGGGCCTTTTGAACGTTTGTCGGAGGGCAAGCGTTAACTGGCCTGATATCTGGCAGTTCAGCTGATGATTCAATACATGCGGTGCTTGGGCGTATGATGTCTTCTCCTTTTCTGTGGTTTTGGGGCATATTATGATACCTCAAGACAGCAATAAATACATTTTATATACTAATTCAACCCAATAATTTATGTTATGGCGCCGGAGAAAACCACGTTGTTCCAGGGGCGAAAGGAGGTCGACAAAGGCCTGTTGGCGGAACTACACAGTCTAGCTGACCCTCTACTCCTCAGAAAAATACATGAAAGAGGCAATCCAGACAAACTCATGGCTGCAAAAAAAGACTAACTGTTGCAGTTTAAGACCTTCAACTCAACTATCTTTTCAGCAAGTATTTCCGTGTTCAATAGTATGCCCTCATGTGTTAAATGGTCGTGTTTATAATATGCTTCTGAATCATTCAATTGTTTTTCCATATGGAGCGCTATTCGTGGAATGTTATTTTTTGTAAAATATTCACGCAGTTCATCTTCGTATCTCCAAGTTATTTTTTCATATTCTGGATTTCTATGTACTTGGACGAAAAAGAGGGTGTTGTTTTCCATGACATCAATCATGTCCGGCAGCAAAGTCTCGTCTGCGCATTCTGAAAGTTTAGCGCATATGCCATGTTCTACTCCCTCGTTGTCATGAACTGTTTTCTCAAATTTTTCCACTGAGAAAACTGCTTCCACGTCTTTTGGCAAGTTCATTCCAGAACTGATAGTTTCCATTGTATTTTTGAGTATGTAACTTACTGTCTTAGATTTGATTTCATCCCTTTGCAGGATAAACTTTGGAAATCCTCCCATCTTAATGCCTGTCTTTTCAAAGTAAAGCGTTTCATCACCTTTCATGCTTTCTCTTAGTGCTGTCAAATATATCCCGTTTGTTCGAAGTTTTGGATCAAGTATGTTTCGGTCTCTGTAGAACACCCCCACAGGGGTTTTGCTAATGTTGGCAGGCAAAACATGGTTTTTTAACACGAGATACCACCATGCACTCATCTGCCCTCCACTAGTGATGAAAACGACATTTACCTCTCTTTCGCAGTAGTTTGCCAGTTTTTGCTCAAGGACAGTTTCATTAACATTATACCCCAGCATTGAATTCCCAATCAACACTAAATCCGGCTTTTCACTAATGATTTTATCAAGGTATTTCGGATTAAATTCACTAGTGTACTTGTTGGCTTGTGTCTCCACAGCATACACTAACAAAACCGACAACATAATAGCCACTATCTTTAGATTTGAATTATGTGTGGTCATTCTTCCGACAGTCTAATAATATATCTTCATCCACTATCTTTTCAGCAAGTATTATTGTGTTCAATGTTCTGTACTCCTTAGTGAAATGGTCGTTTA
>JAHIYG010000189.1 GCA_018815265.1 Candidatus Altarchaeota archaeon
ATTTTTTCATTAAGTTCCTGTAGAACATATCTGTTAGGTTTGTCATCAATACTTCTGTTTGTTTCCTTGAATTTTGACTCCAAATAAACTGACATATTGGAGAAAAGGTCTACTGCCTTTCTGTTTTCGGATGCGATATAATCTTCAAAACGCATAAAATGCCTAAACCTCAAAGGCAACAAAGCCAAATCCAAAATCAACTCAAAAACATAACCCAAAATAGGAACCTTAGAAACCCTCCGCATGAACAGTCTCTGCGTTAAACCATCCACAACAACTCCTCGTTTTCTGACTTCAGATGACTCAACCCATCTTTTAATCAAACCAAGCCTATCCACACTAGTTGACTGAATCTCCTTCAATGTCCCCCACAACTCATCATCCGTCGGACTTCTCCCAAAAAGAATATTGTATGCGTTAACGACGAAAGACCGATCATAATGCTCCAACAACCTATGAATGGAAACATGACTTATGGGCTCTTGAGGAGAATTTCCCATGGACTTTTTAGCCTCAACGTCAGCCCTTATACCTGCCATAATGTCTTCGACATTAACCTTCTCAACAGACATTAACCTTCACCTAATCAAACCTAATATGGAATCAACCTTTATTTAATACCCTATCAACCTCTTTTTTCACACCATCTACATATTTATCCTGACTGAAATTTTTGGCTTGTTTTATGCAGCTTTTTTTGTATTTTTTTGGATTTTTGCCGACTTCAACAACTGCTTCGACTAATTCGTCCACGTCGGCTTTCACCAACCTACCCGTTACACCCTCCAATACAGTCTCCCTGAAACCTCCTTCATCAACCGCCACCACAGGTTTACCAGAAGCCATCGCCTCAACAGGAGTCAAACCAAAATCCTCATCCAAGGCAGTACAGATAAGACCCCTGCAGCGAGAGTATAAATCAAGTAGCTCACCCTCAGAAACACCCCCCAAAACCTCTACATTAGACGGTTTACTGGAAAGGAGCATCTTGGCATAAGCATCAGCACCCTCCCCACCACTAAAACCCCCAACAACAACCAACTTTTTCTCAGGTGACCTCCTAAAAACCTCAAACTGCAACTCCACCCTCTTCTCAGGATACAACCTATTCACACTAAGCCAAAAACCACCAAATTCTTTGAACTTGTACTTAGCAACATCAACAGGGGGATACACAACCACAGAGTCGCAGTTAAAGTACTTCCTCACACGCCCCCTCACATTCTCGGAGTTTGATATAATACAATCAACATACGGGAGATACATTCTGTCAAGATACCTGTAGATGCTAGCCCAAACCTGCGCAATCTGTTTTTTTGGAAAACCAAGGCGCCCCACCATGACTTCATACAAATCATAGAAACTACGAGTCGGACTGTTGCAGTAGTAAAGATTTGGTTTGTGTTTTTTAGCAGCATAATGTGTCAAGTTACCCCCAAAAATGAAAAAATCATACTTACCCCTAAAGTCGCATGAAATGAACCTTAAAGACCCGCTAACCTGCTTCAACACAGGATACTTGATTGTCTTTCCCAAGGTGATGAAGTTGATGTCAGAAAACCCTGCTTTCCTAACATTATCCAAATCAACCTCGCATGTTATGACATCGGCTTTAAGGTTTTTAGCCAAGGTCAAGAACAACTTTTCAGCCCCGCCAACAGCCCCGAAATAATCGTAAAAGATGGCAACCCTCATTGCAGGCACGCTAAAACATGGCAACACTCCAGCCAATTACAGCGCCATCCACCTCCAAAACCTTAACCTTCGACATTTTATGTGCCTGCAAGAATACTGCCTCCAAAAAGGTGTAGTATTGATTTTTTACTCCACATTACATAGGGATTATAACATGAATAATAAGCTAATGAACATCATTTCCCTCTCATGGGAACTTTCCAAAACAGAGCTTAAACTCAAATACAGAGGCTCCATACTAGGGTTCCTATGGTCACTTTTAAACCCATTCTTCACCCTACTCACACTATACATCGTATTCCACATGTTCATGCGCCTCGACATCCCCAACTACGAACTATACCTGCTCCTAGGCATTGTATTGTGGACTTTCTTTGTCAAAGGCACATTATCAGGGCTGGCAGCCATAGTATCCAAAGGCCCCATAGTCAAAAAAATATATTTCCCCAGGGAAATACTCGTATTTAGCACATGCCTATCAGAATTCATAAGCCTCATATTCAACCTAGTCGTATTCTTCGCAATGCTATTTCTGGTGAAACCAGAACTAGCAACCTCATTCATATACTTTCCATTCCTACTCCTCAAACTCTTCCTCCTAGTCTTTGGACTGGCGCTAGCACTCTCAGCACTCCAAGTCTACTACCGCGACATACAACAAATATGGGAGGTACTCACCCAGGCAGGATTCTGGCTCACACCCATCATCTACGACATCTCAATCGTACCCCAACAATACGTCACAATATACCTCCTAAACCCAGTAACCATCATAATCGTCTCAGCACGAAACCTCCTCATATATCAACAAACCCCAGACCTAATAGGGTTCATGTCAGGCTATCTATACTATATACTGATACTAGCGGCTGGATACTACATCTTCACACACTATGAGCCGCGGTTTGCGGAGGAACTATGAAAGCAATACAAGTACAACATCTTAGCAAAAAATTCAACATACCCTATGAAAAAACCTCCACAGTCTACGACAGCATAATGGAATCCCTCAAAGGCAGGAAAAAATACGACACACTATGGGCACTCAAAAACATCAACTTCACAGTAGAAAAAGGTGAAAGCCTAGGAGTCATAGGAGGAAACGGCTCAGGAAAAAGCACACTACTAAAACTAATAGCAAATATCCTACGACCCACACAAGGCACAGTCCAAGTACACGGCAAACTAACCAGCTTTCTGGAACTCGGAGTAGGATTCCAGCAAGAACTCACAGCTCGCGAAAACATCTACCTCTACAGCAAAATCATGGGTTTAAGAAGACGAGAAATAGACGAAAAACTAGAGGAAATCATAAAATTCTCAGAACTAGAACGCTTCATAGACACAAAATTGAAAAACTTCAGCTCAGGCATGCAAGTCCGCCTAGCATTCGCAACAGCCATACAGACAGACCCGCAAATACTTTTGGTAGACGAAGTATTGGCGGTAGGAGACATGAGTTTCCAGCAAAAATGCTTCGACTACTTCAACCAATACGTTAAAGAAGGCAGAACAATGGTGTTCGTAACCCACGACCTATCATCAGTCGCCAGATTCTGCAGGAAAACACTCCTACTAAAAGACGGGGAAATGGCAGACTACGGAGAAACCAGCAAAGTCATAGACACCTACATCTACAACACAAAAAAAATGCAGGAAGCCAAAGAAAAAAAAGACACCAGATGGGGCAACCAAAAAGCGGCAATCACAGACGTAGAATTCCTCGACAAATTCGGGAACATAAGGGAAAACTTCAACCACGGCGACCCCCTAACCATACGGATACACTATGACGTAAAGGAAAAACTCCAAAAACCAACATTTGGGATAGCAATACACACAGACACGGGACTGCATTGCTACGGCACAAACACCGAACTAAAATCCTACAAAGTCCCAGCGATTGAGGGAGAAGGTTACATAGACGCCATAGTGGAAAAACTCCTTCTAGCAGGTGGAAAATACTATGTTACAGTCGCAATACACTCACTAGACCACACACACTACGACTGGATAAACCAAAAATACTACTTCAACATCAACCCCACCCTAGAGGGACTGGGGATGTTCAACCTGCCAGTACAATGGAGGCTGCCATAATGGAAGAAGACCCCCTAACTATAAACGCAGAAGACGTGGACGTCCAAGCAATCATGCGTGAAATAAGGGAAAGAATCAAAAACAGGAAAAC
>JAHIYG010000016.1 GCA_018815265.1 Candidatus Altarchaeota archaeon
AGACAGTGTCGATGAAAGCCAGGCTATATTATAGACGGCAACATAAGATGCTCCTAGTAGTATGTTTATGATGAAGATGTTGGCCCATGTTAAGAGAGTTGTTGCAGTCTCCTGAAAGAGGGAATAGAAACCGAAACTGAAAATCTCCTTTGCCTTTTCAAAATTAAATCCAATGGACAGGCCATATTTGGCTTTTACATAAAAAAATAGAAATACTAAAAAAAGTGAGTACCCCAATACGCTGTATAACAATGCCCCAAAAAGTGTTGACAACACATATGCCGCGACCACAACAGCTAAAAACCTGAACAGGTTAAACAGCGTATTAAATGCAGAAGATACATCTGGCCTCCTATATCCGGTAATAATCTGTGATAAAGTGTTTGAGGAAATGGTGAAAAACGAGACGAGAACTATAAAGGCGAATGCAGGTAAATTGTCGACTTTAGGTATTAAATCCAATAGATAAAGGCCAACCGCTAAAGAAGACGACGCAATAACCATTATAATAGTTAGAATAAACCCGGTGTTTTTTATCTGTTCCACGTTGTGGTTATTCTCCCTGCCCCTCTCAAAAGCTATATATCTGCCCACCGCAGCTGAGATATTGGGTGTGATGCTTGCCAGAAACAATCCAGCAGACCAGAGATAGATGAACTGCCCATAAATCTCCTGGGTGAAGTATCTGGCAAAAGCCATGTGAAACAGATACCCCAGAAACCTAGACATGCCCAGAAGAAAAAGCATGGTAATGCTCGCATTCACCATGAAATCCTTGATTGATAGAGCATGTTTCATCTGACCACCAGTGAAGCATATATGCTGAGAAGTTTTTTTGAGTTCTTAGTTAGGTTGAACTTCGTCTGCGCCAGAGAAAACCCCCTCAAACCCATGGACTTGGCCAGTTTGCTGTCATTCAAAAGGCATATTATCTTTTCTGAGAATTTCTTCGTGTCTGGAAAGGGCACTATATACCCTGAGACTCCATCTTCGATAATTTCAGGTACAGCGCCGATACCAAATGCAACATATGGCTTTTTCAGACACATCCCCTCAAGCAGACTATAGCCAAACGGCTCAAACTCAGAGGACATCGTGCACACATCAGCCGCAGCATATGCATGTTTGACTTCACTGTTGGTGATGGAGCCAGTGAATAAAACATCTTCAACCCCTAATTCATTGATTATTGAATCGATCTTTTTCTTTTCAGCAGCAAATATCGGCCCCACAACACAAAGCACAGAATCAGGCAACTCCTTCTTAACATGATGAAAAGACTTGACCAAAAGGTCTATCCTCTTTTGCGGATGGAGCCTTCCAACGCACAAAACAAGAGGGGATTTAGAGGGTATGCCATGTTTTTTCCTAAATGACCTGCCATCAGCCCGCAGATACATGCCAGGGTCAATGGAATTTGGAATAACATGTATCTTCCCCTTGATTCCAGGATAAACTTTCAGCAGGGTTTTTTTCCCTGCAGCAGAGAGACAGATTACAGCATCACATCCATAGACCATACTTTTTGAGAGGGGATTAGCCAGAGAAAAAAAAAGCCGTTCCCTCAATGTCCTAACCCTGTCTTCACTGCCCCTGTGATTTATTATGAAGGGTATGTTCTTTTTCCTCGAATATTTGAATGCAATATGCGTGGCAGGCTGGTAATATTCCTCGGACTGCACAATATCTGGACTATCTGATTCAAGCAATTTAGTGAGGTTTTTTGGAAAAACAAGGCCTGAAACCTTAAAATTAACAGCATATCTTTTCAGATTCAAACCCTTTTTCGGACTCTCTGAGAGTTCTTCATGCCTGCCATTTGAGTAATACTGCATGTGCTTCTCAAGAGAGGAATAGTTTATGACCTCTATTTTTTCAGAGAGGGAGTAAATAAGGTTTGTGACAGGCCCCCTGAAATCCTTTGTGAAGTACTGGCAGACATAACCGAGTTTCACAACCTATACCTCCCATGTGACAAGGCCCTCCATGTCAAAGCTGAAGCTTCGGACATAGCCGCCTGCTTTTGTAACCGCCCTGACAACATTTTCTTCCCTGCCTGAGTCACAATACACTATCATATGCCCTCCACCACCCGCACCCGATATCTTACCGCCTATCGCCCCGTTTCTTCTTGCAATAGAATAAATCTTGTCTATTTCTCTATTTGATATCAATGGGCTGAATTTCTTCTTCTGAACCCACCCCTGATGCAAGAGTTCGCCGAAACGATTTAGGTCTCCGTGTCTCAGTGACTTATTCATTTCCTGAGCCAAAACCTTAACCTGATGTAATGCCTCAACAACCTCTTTTTTTCCGTTAACATATGACTTCATCTGGTCCACTATTATGTCTCCAGACTTTTGCCTATCCATCACTTGCACCAAGACAATGTTTTTCTCAAGCTCTAAAAGATTTCCCCTGCTTATTCTGACCGGGTTCACCCTAACAAAATCCTTGCCCTTAAATTCAATAAAGTTTAGCCCTCCGAAAACAGATGCGTACTGGTCCTGCCTGCCGCCACGATTTCCCAACTCGAACCTCTCCAACGAATATGCCTTCTCCGCAACTTCATAGTCAGTGAGCCGCCTATCCCTGCTTAGTTGGTTGAATGCCCCAATAAGAGATACAAAAGCCGATGCAGACGAACCCAAACCGCTTCGCGGCGGAACATCACCCCTCAAAGTCAGATTCAAACCCTTTTGCCTCTTGTTCATGTCCTTGACGACAGCTGTCAAAAGGTCAAGTTTATTACCATACCGCAGGTCATCATATGCATTGTAGGCCTTCTCCTTGGAGTGACTGTCTTTTAAGTGTATCTCTTTGTCTCTTCTCAACTCGAGAGTACTCCATGCATACTTGTTTATTGCCGCAGACAAAACGCAACCGCCATGGTCTTCGGTATATGGTGAAACATCAGTTCCTCCGCCTCCAAAACTCAATCTTACCGGAGCCCGTGTTTTTATGATCATCTCTAAAACCTATGGACAGCAGACTTATATATCTCCCAAAGACTGCCGCAGACTGCATCCCTTGTGAAAAGCCTTTCAACCCTTCTTTTACCCCTTAAACCAATTTTAACGGCGTATCTAGCGTCAGACAAAATCTTTTTCAGCGCCTCAGATAATGCTACATCGTCTCCTGCAGGAACCAAGAGACCGCCTTCGCCTTCCTGGAAAGAACAGAAATCCTTCAATTTCTCGTCACCTACGACGTAGGGCATACCAGAGAACGCAGAGGTTACCACCGGTTTTCCAAAGCTCATCGCCTCGACAAGGACCAATCCAAAAGCCTCCTGCCTAGTGACTGACGGCAATGCCAAGACATCGCATGCACAGTAATATTTTGGAAGGTCTTTATCAGATACTTCACCTGCAAAAAAAACGCTAACACCCATATCTGCTGCAATATCCTTCAGTTCATCCTCTAAGGGACCGCAACCCACTATAACCAGCCTTGCAGAATTTTTTTTCAGTTTAGAAAAAGAATGGATTAGGACATCAATTCCTTTGTATGGCACAAGCCGGCCAACAAAAAGAATTATTTTTTCTCTCCCCTTCAAAAGCTTTTTTCTAAAGGTTTGGATGTTTTTTTCTTTGAATTTTGATTTATCGACAAAGCTTGAAGCAACCTCAACTTTGGAAAGAAAAGGCTTGAGGGTTTTAGACTGCATCGCATAGTTTGGTGATGTGACGATTATTCTTTCAGCCCCAGTGAGGAGGAGATATTGTAGGGGTTCAAAGAAAATTCTGAGAGGCAGGTACATTATGCCCTCACGTATTATGTCGGCATGGTATGTGATAACATAGGGTTTGCCTCTAAGCAGTGAAGACAAGAAGACAAAAAAACCATTTAGTGGGTCTGGAAAGTTGACATCAACCAAATCATAGTCGCTTCTTAGCAAATGCAAAAAAATGCCTGGAGTCAACATAGCATTGGATATTGTCAAAAAATTTTTTGAGCGATATACCTCAATACCCTCCATCAACTGATGACGTAGTGTGTTTTTCTCCATAGATGTGAGGACTGATACATGCTCTCCATGTTCCGTGAGCCATTTAGCGACATCAAAAACCCTTGCTTCTAAACCACCCATGTATGGTGGGAAGTGCTTTGCAACCATGCATATTTTCATTTTAAAAAATCCTAGGCCCAAAGTAGGAGCATAAAACAATAGCTGAAAACAAAGATTCAACCAACCAGATTGTGAATACTAAGTTTCTCTCGGAAACACCACCAAATATGTGCATGACAAGGTTGCTCATGCCATAAATGTCTTTTCTCCTCATGCAATAGAGTTTCCCGGCTTTGAGAATACCCCAAGCAGGTTTCTTAAACCTTCCACGAGCTTTTAAGAACAACTCCAGGAAATATGGGACAAACAATATCATGCCTGCCTTTTCTATGTTGCCTAAAATAACAGAGACTGCAACGACAGCACCGATAGATAATGTCCCAACATCACCTATGAAAACCTTAGATGGATACCCGTTGTACCGTAGGAAAGCCAAGAGAGCCCCCAGCAACGCGAAAGATATTATGACAGCCTCGGGTTTGCCAAGGGCGTATGCGACAAAACCTATGGTGGAACACATTATCACGCCCAATCCTGCCTCCAAACCGTTAAATCCAGCCAGCATATTCGTGGCATTGGAGGCTCCATTTATGGCTAAAGGCACCAGCAGCAAAGGGTAGAGTATTCCAAAATTTACATTGCCTAAAAAGGGTATATCCATCGATGTGACACCTGCCTTAACTGCGACAAGAGGCAATGCTGCGAAAAGAGGCAGAAAAGCCTTTACCTTCTGGTTGATGAGGAGCAAATCATCTATTACCCCAATCAAACCCATTACCAAAACAACAGACAAACCAGCCAATACAAGAGCCAAATCAAAGGACACATCAAACACATTAAATGTTGCAAAACCAATAGCCAAGAGAACACCGACCAAAAAACCACCGATAATGGCTAAACCCCCCATCTCAGGAATTTCAGCTTTAGACTTCTTGTTTATGTCTTTCCCATATATCCCAGCTTTAAGGAGACGCGGGACAAACCATGGAACAGCCAAATATGTGAATGAAAACGACGCCAACAAAACAAAAAAAAGACTCTCCATCAACATATTATTACAAAAAACCAGAAATATATACGATAGCAAAAGCTTTCCAACGTAAATAGTTAACTTTTGCCATCAGATATATCGGATAACCCAACAACCAAGAAATATCAAAGAATCAAAAGAGGTTATTCGTCATAAAACAATATGAAAGTCAAAAACCCACAGGAGCTCATGAAACTAGCGATTGAAAAGGCCAGGGACGGAATTAAAAGGGGTCAGACACCATTTGGGGCGGCAATAGCCAGAAAAAACAAGAGTGGAGGATACGACGTAATCTCAGTGGAACACAATGAAGTGTGGGACAAAACAGACATAACAGAACACGCAGAAATAAACGCCATAAGAAAGGCTTGTGCAAGGCTTGGGAAGGTAAAACTTACAAACTGCATAATAGCTTCAACGACAGAACCATGTCCCATGTGCTTTTCTGCAATACACTGGGCGGGAGTGAAAGAGATATATTATGGTACAAACATTTCAGACGCACAAAAAGCAAAATTTTCAGAACTCACCATATCAAACCAGCAAATGAAAAAACTCGGCAAAAGCCCAGTCAAAATACATCCAGACTACATGAGAAAAGAAGCAGAAAAGCTATTCAATGACTGGGTTAAAAACCCCAAGAAAAAAACGTATTAGATTATTTTTTCAACACTATAGTGTAGGGCAGTTTAAAGAGTACCCTATAGAATTTAATGAAAACCGGCTTTTTTGTTATATACCTGCATTTAATCCCGCTCAAAATCTTAAACAAGCTGTTGCCCACAGTCAAAGAGTATATTTTCCCTTCCAAAAAGGAATATGCCGCTAAAAACCTGCATAAAATCTCAGTGCTGTCATTTTCTACCTTACCAATAACCTGGTTTCTATTTATGGGAGCGTCAAAGCGCATGCAGTTATCGCCCTTAGTTAACAGCATGTCTTCTTGAAATCCTACTATTCGATGTGCAGTGAGTGAGTCATTCTGGTAAAAACAGATAAAATCCCCCAATTTAAGCCTTTTTGCAGGCTTAACTACTAAGCGACGTCCACCGACGACCAAAGGCAGCATACTATCGCCTTTTGAATTAAGCTTTATCTCACGCCGTTTAACACCCGCCCGCAATAACTCAAAACACACATCCATAAGCCAAAAAGAAGTATTTAAATATTGAAAGAGAGTAGATTAATATAATGAAAACACCGAAGAAACTACAGTATACTAAACCAAGAATAGAAGAGATAAAACAACTCGAGCGCCTAATGATTGGAATGTGTTATTAGGTCCTATTAAGCCCTTTATGTGATGAAGAGAGTATTTCTCCGCGAAGAAGCGATATTGCCTGCATATCATAATCTTTGAACAACAGGACTGCTTTACATAGTTTGTCTAGGTTGTCTGCGTCGTCTGCAACCGTGTCCGCATATGGAAAGGAGTAGTATTTGACAAGATGCTCTCTTGCCTTCTTCAAAAGACTGAGTGAACGAGGAGATATCCTGCCCTTTCTAAATATGTCATATCTAGCCTGGTTATAGTAGTTTCTTGCAAGGAAGAAGTAGTTGGTTTTGAAATCTGGGTGTTTGGCTAGTTCAGACTTGAGAATCTTCAGGTTTCGCTTAAATTTTGCCTCCATCACCTCATCAGTGGAGTGTCCAGTGTGAAATAAGATTGAGCCCTTGATGGTGCCACATGATTTAACCCTATTCA
>JAHIYG010000190.1 GCA_018815265.1 Candidatus Altarchaeota archaeon
GCATGTCTGAGACTATCCCGAAATGATTGTCTATCTCCAAAATGCTTCCCAACTTCACATCCTCGGAGTGGACGTGCAAGTCAACGCGCGAGCCCGCAGAAGACAAAACCAACCCTACATCGTCAGCCATAGAGGGCTTTGATTTGCCTGTCAAAACCCGTATGGCGGGCTTTGAAGCAAATGAAGAGTCTGATTTTGTCGTCTCACCAATATGTTTTTCCACGCCCTCCATAGCCTAAGAAAATAAGCGTTACAGTTTAATAACCAACCGAGTGCAAAGGCAAAGTATTAACTGTTGCTTGGCTTTTTCAATTCCATTATTTCAGGGTTGAATAGTGCCCCGATTATGAGTGTATTGGATCTTCCGTCTACGTGGCTCATTGGTTTCAGACAAGGTAGTTTGCCTTGCGCGTCTTCCCTTGTCTCAAATGCTACTGAGGTTATGTTTTTGTCAAGGGCCCATTTCACGAGTTTTTCCGGGAATCCTGTGTAGTGGAAGTATGTATGCACTGCACTGCCTGGTTCTATGTACTGTAGTTCGTCGCCCTGCGGTTCTTTTGTGAAGTGCAATACGTTTGCGCCAGCCATGAGTTCATGCCTGTGGTTGTATATTTTTCCACCTGCCCGCTCATAGGCTTCGGTTGATATCTCCTCCACACCGGGAGTGGGGACTATGCCTTCTCCGAGTCTCACATCCAAGCCGACCTCCAAGTCGATACCTTGTGTCGGCGCCCACCTAAGCAGTTCTTCAACACCAGTGGGGAGTATCCCAGCCCTGTGTTCAAACGCCTTAATCGCAGCAGGAATAGCCAGTTTTACTTTTTTACCCACCGGTTTGGGGGCCCCATCCACCGCCTCATCCACTGTTGAGGATGGATTTTGGTTGAATACTTCAGAAACTTTTGGATAGGTTATTTTCCCGCCCATCGTGTTTATCGCAGTCTTCAAAGTAGGGTCGTCTGCAAACACTTTATCCCACCCGAATGCAGTAGCCAGGATTATTTTCTTCAAATCATCCAATGTAGCCTCCTGCAGGAGCTTTGACGCATATCCTGCAGTGTATCTTGACCCTGGGACGTTTGCGACAGATATGACGGGGGAACCTGCTATCACCCGTATAGGGCAGTCGTGTGTTGTCGCCTTTTCACCTTCGACACATCCGCCCTGGTCTATTGCAGCATCTGCGATAATCAATGCAGGCAACCCCTTTTCCGCGCGTTGCGTGTTTATTCTCGTGAGGTCTTCCCGGGACAGAAGCTGTGGAGCCTTGTCTCCAGGCAATAGTACGCCGATATTTAGTGCGTGGACTTTGTCTGATGCTAGCAGTGACATTATCCTTTCTTTTTCTGCAGGTGTGATATTTTTTGAGACTGCTATTTTTTCGCCGCCGTATTGCGCTGCGGCGTTGGTGAGTACTGCATCGCTTATGTCTATGAATGCGACGTTTGTCGCCCCCATCTGTTTCACGTTTTCTGCTGCGTTTAATCCGACGTTTCCAGCACCCCATATCACCACACCCTTACCCTGTGCTGGTTGAAGCAGTTCTTTTACTGCATCATCTTGGGCCACAGCAGGGAATGCAGAATATAGTTTTTCCATTTTTTGCCTGTCTATCCTGACAGTGTGCCCCTCACCGCAGTCTATGTCGCCGTGGGTGAATGTTGCCGTAGCTTTTCTGACAATCTCCTTGAGAGGGAGAATAGCTGTGAACTCATGCTCTGCAAGGGATGAAACCCGCCCTGAGATATAGCGTTCATCTGTGAGCTTAGATGCCATAGTAGAATAAGTGGAAACACAGAAATTAAAATTACCGTTTGTAGTCGTCTTCAAGCCTTACGACGTCTCCCAGGTGGTTTGTGCTGACTTCGAGTATTCTCGCATCCTCCATTGCTTCGACGCGGTGTATGTCTTTCGGCTTTATTGTTATTGACTGGCCGGGGGAGATGATTTCTTCTTCATCGCCTTTACGCAGCTTTATTTTACCGGATAATAGGTACATTGTCTCCTTCTTTTTCTTGTGGTACTGCAGGCTTAATCTCGTGGCTTTCTTTACTTCAAGTATTTTGCCGACGTATTCCTTTTCTAGG
Source organism: Candidatus Altarchaeota archaeon (assembly GCA_018815265.1). Lineage (GTDB taxonomy): Archaea > Altiarchaeota > Altiarchaeia > IMC4 > SCGC-AAA252-I15 > JAHIYG01. Next base: position 2,088 of record JAHIYG010000190.1, read on the forward strand.
GCGAAGTGTATCTCCCTGCCCCAGGGTTTATCCACATACTTGACTTCGTTTAAGTCCACCTAAGAGATTAGGCAGGCCCCTTTATATCCATGTCATTTGCCCATGTAGATGGTCTGTGTTGGGTAGGCGAATTCTATGCCCTCCCTCTCGAACGCATCCATTATCCCTAGGTTTATTGCCTGCTGGGTGTCCATGTATTTGTTGTAGTCAGCGGTATGCAGGTAGTATACGACTTCGAAGTCTAGGGTTGAGTTTCCGAATGATTTGAAGTGTGCGCGGTCGAATTTAACAAGCTCCTGGGATTCTATGATTTACCTGACCATTTGGGGAATCTTTTTCATCTTTTCAACTGGAGTCTGGTATGTGACTCCGAATTTGAAGTCTATCCTTCTGTGGGGCATTTTACCGAAGTTGTGTATCCGGGTGGATGTCATCTCCCGGTTTGACACCACCAGTTCCTCGCCTCGGAGTGTCTTGATTCTCGTTGTCTTAACCCCTATTTTGTCCACCACCCCCATGTCGTCGCCTATTATGATGAAGTCGCCTATCCGGAATGGTTTGTCAAAGTAGATGGAAAATGAGGAGAAGATGTCTTCGAAGACGTTCTGAGCTGCAAGGGCTATCGCAATGCCGCCGACTCCCATTCCAGCAAGCAATGCTGAGATGTCTATTTTCATGTTGGCAAGTATCAGAAGGCCTCCAACAACCCACATGGAATATTTTACAATGTTTGCAAGCAGGCGGATGAACGATACATCCTCCTTGGGGTCGGTTTGGATTCTTCGTTCTATGAGTTGGTCTCTGAAGTGGTCGATGAAGATGTATGTCGCCCTAATTCCATAGTATACTATGACAAAGACTATTGCGTACCACAGTACGTCAGTCACTACCTGCGGCACGACAAGAAACGATATGGAGAGATACGCTGAAACCAAGACGTAAAACGTCCATGGAATGCGCTCAACCAATGCAATCAACAGGTCGTCTAGGTTGGATTTTGTTTTTTCAGCCAGTTTTTTAATCAATGAAATGACCCTGCCCCTGAAAATCCTAAGGGCTAAGATGGACAGGAAAAACACTGCAAACGCAGTTAAGATGTTTTGTTGGAGGATGTATGTCCCAAACCCCAAACCTGAAAAATCAACTACATTAGCCATATGTGAAGTTAGGGAATGAGCTTTTTTAAGTGTAATCATAAACTAGGACAGCATGAAAAAGGAGGATTTGGCCAAGCTTGTCAAGTCAAAAATCGGAGATTCACTGTTTGTTGTCGTCTCAAACCGCGAACCATATATGCATTTGAGGGAGGAGGAGACCATACATTGTGTGAGGCCTGCAAGCGGCATGGCTGTGGCACTCGACTCCGTCATGAAAGCATGCGGTGGAGTCTGGATTGCCCATGGAAGCGGGAACGCAGACATGGATGTCGTCGACGAGCGAGATGGCTTAATGGTTCCTGAAGACAACCCTAAATACAGGCTGCGCAGGGTCTGGATGAACAAAGAAGAGGAGGAGGGTTACTATGACATAACATCGAACGAGATGTTCTGGCCTCTGTGCCATACAGTCTATGTCAGGCCGCGTTTTGACGAGGATTCATGGAAGAAATACCGCACCATAAATGAGAGGTTTGTTACGGCAATCCTTGAGGAAATTGGAAACAAGAAGGCGTTCATATGGTTTCAGGATTTCCACCTGTCGCTTGCGCC
>JAHIYG010000191.1 GCA_018815265.1 Candidatus Altarchaeota archaeon
GAGGAGCGGGAGAAGATGCTTGAGGAGAAAAATGAGGCTGCTAAGGAACAGGAGAAAAGATGTGAGTTACTGAGAAAGCAGGCTGATGAGTGGGAGGCTAATGTAAAAAGCCATTCTGCAAAGGTTGAAGAATACACTAAAAAGGAGGAGAAACTCGTTCAGCGACTGCGTGAGGGAGGTATTGGAGTGTCCAGGTGGCAGATGGTGTTGGCTGTTGTCTTGCTGCTGGCATCAATAGGGGTCGCAGCATACACTATACATCAGAATTACTCACGTTTAAGTGACGAGATGACTTTCAAAAACGCGGTTGAATCAGATAATCTGGATCTCTGCTATAGCATATCTGATCCAATCATCTCTGGTGCATGCGAGAAGGAGATACAGGTTCAGAAATTACGGGCGGCATTTGACGAATTAAAAAAAGCATTGAGTGATTGATTTGACTATCAAAGTATTGGACATTATGACGAAAAAGGTCCAGTATGTCAAAGATGATATCATGGCTCTTGAGGCTGCAAAGTTGATGGCTGAAAAAAACATTTCTTCATTGATTTTACTACATGATAAAAGTGTATCTGGCATAGTCACTGAGAAGGACTTTTTAAAACGGGTGGTTATAGCTGGTCTTGACGCTGGTAAAATCCCTGTTAAAAGGATTATGTCTACTCCGGTCGAGACAATATCTGAAAATGCAGATATTGATGAGGCCGCGCGGGTTATGCGCGACAAAAAGATTAAGAAACTGGTTGTAACAGGCGCCGATAACAGTTTGTCTGGTATTGTAACCTCATTTGATGTTATTGTTGCACAGCCGGCAATGAAGCTGTTTGCAGAAGACTGAGTTCATATGTATTCTCTCAGGCCTAGCTTCTTTTTTATGTTGTAGGTGATTGCTTCTGCAGTCTGCTGGTTTGATATGTGTTGGTAGTATTTTTTTATGTATTTTAGCAGGAATTTGGTCTTGATATGCTCGTCGTTTGACATCATCATCGACAATATGTGTTTTGACATGCCTCCAAGGAGGTGTTTTAGTGTTTCATAGAGTATGTCATTTTTAGTATTGGGGTTTAAATTTTTGGGGTCGATATCCCTAGTCCTTCCAAGCTCTCTTTTAACGAGGAAGGTTAGTAGGTCATTCACATCCCTCATATAGTTTTCCTTTTTTAGGCCGTTTTTTACTGTCTTCATGCGTTCTTTTTTGACTTGGTTCTTTATTTTTTTAGCTTCATTTTCCCCTTCTTGTATCATTTCCAGCTTTAGATTGAGTATTGTCACAAGTTCTGACCTGAGCATCCTGGCCTTCATCGGCTCCACGTAGAAGTGTAGCATGTTCTGCAGGATGTATTCCATGAGATATAGTTTATTGTAGTTTGGGGCGTCGTTCAGGTTTAAGATGCCTAACTCATATGCTTTAGCCCATACTATCGTCTTTCCTGAGTAACCAAAATGGGCTTCTATGAATGCCAGAAGTATATTTAGTCTGGTCTCTGAATCCCACCTAATGAAGCCTTTTACGCCATATTTCGCCATTTCCTTTTTTAGTATGTAGTCGCTGAAGTTGTGGAAGTACTCTATCGTCTGTTGTTGGTGGTTTTCAGGTAGAACTCTCACACCATCTATGTATTCGGGAAGACCATCGATTCCATAGTCTAATTCAAATATGCCTAAAAGCTCTGAATGCGCTAGTGCTAGCTTTCCTTTAGTCAATTTCTTTGATAATACTTCGTAGATTATGGCATCTGCACAGTTCATCAGTTGTATGTTCCCTACCTTCTCAAAATCATCTATATTCAGGCGTAGCATGTATTTCTTCAAAACATCATTTGGATAGGGTATTTCATACCTATTCAAATAGTTGATTAATTCATCGTAAATGCTCATAGTGTGGGATTATTTGTTCCGCTGATTATTTAATCTAATACGATTTTAAACACTCACAAAATATGTGAGACAATGTGCGAAAGAAAAAATTACATCACAAATAATTCATAATAATAAATATA
>JAHIYG010000192.1 GCA_018815265.1 Candidatus Altarchaeota archaeon
AATCAACAAGACCTAAACGAGAATTGCATGCAATGCAGCGGATGGAGTCCATCGCAGACCAGCAAGGACCATTTCAAAAAGATTTCACTCAGGTAGGCATGAATTCACGGAATCTTCGGCTGGTTTCGGCAAATTTTTATGCATTCAATACATTCTGGATCTGTTGGTTTTCCAAACATCATCCTCCTGAATACATTATAACGGTAGCCATTCCAGATGTCACCCACATCATCTTCCAAGACGTTGCCAAACTTCGTTGTATTAGTGCAACATGCCCTGACTGACCCATCAACATCTACCATAATCGTCTGAAAAGTCTCGTAACAATATGGTTTATCATTGGGCGACTTCACCCCATTGACTTTTTCATCATTTAACCCCAATGCCCTACGCATCAAAAAGTATCCTGAACCCATCACATGGTTGTTGGGTTTGTTCAATACATCAAAAGTCTCTTCTATTTTACCTGAATTTTCGCTATAGTTTATCTCCCAATAGGGATAGTGCTCTATATGGTTAAATGCGATAGTATGTGGTTTCGTCAGATTATTTACGAGCCTGACGAAATCCGCAATCTCAACATCATTTATTCGAATATGTGCTTTCTTGGGCTGAATACCCCCTGCCAAGAAGACACCATCTAAAAATCGGGACTTTACCTGACTCATCTAACTTAATGAATAACGGGGTATCGATACATGCTCTTAGGGGAAATTCAGATTCGTCCATTTTTTATGTCCCTTATAGATGGATGGAGTAGTAGATACATATTACCAATGTTATGACACCAACTCTGCATGAGATTATATTAATTAGTAATCTTATTATTTGGATATTTTGGAGTTTATCAAATGGCGAAGAAAAAGGGTGTGGAGTTGAAGTTTGACTTAATACTCTTAGTCGATAAAAACAGGCCTGAGTTGTTGGATGCATCGGTAAAATCGTGCATTAGCCAAAGTTACAGCGATTGGGTGTTAACGCTGGTGTTTCCAAAAGAATCAGGGAAAAAAATCACAGACTCCATTGAATCATGGAAGAGCACAGATGAGAGGATACGCTCCAAAGCCATTGAAGAGGGCAGATGTTTGGGAGAGACTTTAAATGCGCTGTTGGCTAAACAGCCAAGAACGTATGTTGGCATGCTTGACGTGGGGGGGATGCTGCACAAGCACTGCCTCAGGGAGATTCAGAAGCATATTCTACTGAGACCATCCGCAGACGTAGTCTATACAGACTTGGAGGAGGTCAATCCAAAGACACGTAGGAGGATTAGGCGCATCAGAAAACCGGAATACTCCCCTGAGAACCTGCTAGTATCAAATTATATCGGCAGGTTCACGGTGATTAGGGCTTCCAAAGCCTTAAGGTCTGGAGGATTTAGAGTGGGGGTAGACGCAGCACATGAACACGACCTACTGCTGAGGCTGTCTGAAAAGAATGCAAAATTCTCAAACATATCTTGTGCACTCTATAGGGTATTCAAGAACAAGGAGGTGGATGAGAAAATGAATTCCGAAAGGGTGTCTGCGACGAAGTCTGTTATTGAGGCTGCTTTGGCTCGTCGGGGAATAAACGCGGGAGTGGCGTTTGACCGCACAAACAAAGTATTTCGAATACGCTACCGCTTCGACACCCAACCGTTGGTGAGCATCATAATACCTTTCAAAGACAAAACCTCAGTGCTTAAGACCTGCATAAAAAGCATCCATGAGAAGACCAGCTACAAAAATTACGAAATAGTCTTGGTCGACAACGGCTCAACCGAAGCCGCAATGCCAAAGTACTTGAAAACACTAACCAAAAACAAAAGAATCCACATCATAAAATACAACAAACCATTCAATTACGCAGCCATCAACAACTACGCAGCCAAAAAAGCCAAGGGAAAAATACTCCTATTTTTGAACAACGACATCAAAGTACTGGTAAAAGACTGGATACAAGAGATGCTAGGACTTGCAATGCAAAAGCACGTAGGCGTCGTAGGAGCCAAACTAGTGTTTCCATCAGGGAAAATACAGCATACTGGAACGTATTTTATGAAGGGCATCTCAGATGACCTTCATTTTAGGCAGATAAACTATAATAAAGGGCCGAGATACGACGACAGAGGAAAGCGGCTTTATGACTCCATCAGGAACACGATAGCAGTGACCGGCGCGTGCATGATGATAAGGCGTGAAGTGTATGAGGATGTGGGTGGCATGGATGAGGGGTTTAGGGTTTTTTTCAATGACACAGACCTCTGCCTTAGGGCGTGGAGTAAGGGATACACTGTCGTTTACACGCCATACAATAGGATTGTCCACTTCGAGGCGACATCCCGTGGGAGGCACTATGACGCGCAAATATTCAAGGAATTCAAGCGCATGAACAAGAAATGGGGTAAACAACTTAAACAGGATCCGTTTTACTCGCCGAAGGTGCCGATGTTATGGGGTGATTGGGCGAATGTCTGAGGTGTTCACGCGTTTGTGACGAAAAACTTCAGGTGCTTTTTCATGACAGTGTCCTTGATAGTGCGCAATACTTTAGGGTCTCCGCATTTTTCACTAAGTGAATTAGGCTTATCACGATAGTAAAACATGACCTGGGGTATGTATTCGAACAACCAGCCCCTGCAGTACGCGTTTATCCACAGCTCCCAGTCCTCCCAGGCATAAAGCGACTCATCATATCCCCCGCATTCCTTCCAAAGCTTCTTTCTGAAAACAGCGCATGTGTCTATGTAATTGCCGAGTGCCATCTTATCCCTTTCGAACTCTCCAACAGAAACTGTTTTTTTGCCTTTGTCGTCAAAGTGAATGCAGTCCCCATATACTACGCCCACCAAAGGATTAGCGTCAAGACGCTTAACCCCCTCCACCATATACTCTGGTTTGATGAGGTTGTCAGCATCCACTGGGAGGATGTATTCCCCCGAAGAATTTGAAATCCCGATGTTTCTCGCATGACATGGACCTATATTCTTTGTGTCTATTATGTTGTAGCCGTCATCGCGCAATCCCTTTAACACCTCTTTTGTGAGCCGCTCTGTGGAGCCGTCATTTACGATTATTATTTCATACATGTCTTTCTTGCATTTTTCAACGCTGTCAATGGCTTCCCTGAGGTATCTGCCGTCGTTAAAGCACGGGATAACGACTGAAACCTTCGGCTTTAGTTCATCTACCATATGGGCACCGATTCATTCGTGAAAAATCATTAAGGATTACTCAGTCCATATTTAATAGTTGACTGCAGGTGGTAATCCAAAGGAACCAATGTGTCGAACCCTGTTGTTTAGCTGCATTAAAGTGGTAACCGCGCATCCCAATAATCCCTGCATAGGGGGTGAACTACCATCACCCGTGAGATATCTGCGATACATTCTCTGTACGAGTTATATACCACACAAATTAATTTTAATAGGATGAACAAAGTACACGGAAATAAAATAGCCATTTACATTTTTATAGTGTTTGCCATTGTGGCAGTCGCAGTTGCCGGATACATGCTATACGACGGCACATCTGATACCAGGGAAAAAAGCGAAATCCAAGCAGATCCCACGATATATTCATGCCCAGACTGCAATGTAGTATTCATATCAATTGATACTCTGTCTGCAAAGCATTTGGGCTGCTATGGATATTTTAGGAACACAACTCCCTTCATCGACGAACTTTCAGCTGAGTCACTACTTTTTAAGAATGCATACACGAATTCACCCAATACCATGATATCGCATGCCAGCATCATAACATCCCACTCACCCCTGTCTCATGGAGCGATTGTTCCCTATGGAAGACATGATGGCAAACCAATACCCTATGGGGTAAAGACAATGGCGGAATACTATCAGGAAAACGGCTTCAACACCTTCGGCCTCACAGCCCATCCCGGATGGCTTAACAATGAATACGGTTTCAGCAGGGGAATGAATGAGTTCCTAGCGATTGATGAAAATGCAGAAGAGCATAACAAAATAGTCTTCAAATGGCTTGATACCAACAACAGCAGCAAATTCTTCCTCTTCCTGCATTACTACGATGTCCACTCCGACTTTAAGGACTTCCCATATGTCACATACACTAAATATGATGAAGCCTTTACGAACGAGTACTCCGGCAGCTTCACAGGCTGCTATAACGGATCCTGCGCATCAGATTACCTGGCACAGCTAGACAGAGGCGTAGTCCCACCCCTTGTTACTGAGGATATCAATTATCTCACTGCCCGCTACGACGGCCAGATACCATACGTTGACGAACAAATAAAGCAGCTTATAGAAAAGCTTAATGCCGTTGGAGTGTACGATAAAACGCTCATAGTCATCACAGCAGACCATGGCGAGGAACTCGCAGAACACGGAGGATACCTGCACAATAAGATATATGAGGAGATAGCACATGTACCCCTGATAATGCATTTTCCCAATGGAATAGGCCGAACAGAAGATGCATTGGTTGAGTCCCTAGACATCCTGCCAACTGTTTTGGATTTCTCTGACATAAACTACTCAGATGTTCAGGGTACATCCCTGATACGCGGGGAAATACCTGCGAAAAAGATATACTCTGGTTATTGCTTCAGCGGACAGACATGCCCCACCTTAAGCGTGAGAAATGAAACAACAACTGTCTACTCAAAGGATTTGAAGTCGTTTGGTGTGTATTCAAGGGTTGACGATATCGGAGAACACAATAACCTGATTGCAGAGTACTTACCCCCCAAACACTATGCAGATGAATTCAGAGGCTATATAGACGAGCAACTGGAGTTAAACCGCAAAATCGAAGACAGCAGCGTATTGGTGAAAGCCAGCAATGAAACAATTGAGAAACTTAAAAAATTAGGGTATGTGACCTGAAATTTTATAGAAAAGATAGTGGATGAAACCCTGACTTGATAGCAGGAGAAGGGATTAACAAGAGGATGATGGTGACTCATGCAGTCCAAATCAAAAGCTGGATAGGATACTAACGGCCGTAAACCTTGATTATGCCCGTGCAGTAAAAGGCTAGGATAAGTCAAGCCAATAATGCTGTTTTAGCGCGTGTATCTTATTTATGTGTACTCCAATATAGTGTGGACATTTTAGGGATTAAATGAGAGTAGATTAGGTGTTATGGTGGTTGAAGTTAAGAGAGAGGGTGTAATCCTAGAAAGCACCGATAAGGAATTTGAAAGGCAAGCAGTCTGTAATCCAGGTTGTATTAGGGTGGGTGACAAGGTTAAGATGTTCTACCGCGCCATAAGAGAGAACAACTACTCAAGCATAGGATACTGTGAACTAGACGGTCCGCTAGAGGTTG
>JAHIYG010000193.1 GCA_018815265.1 Candidatus Altarchaeota archaeon
CCCCAGAAAAGCGATATTGAACCACTGATTGCCAAGGCATCTAAGACGTTGGATGTCCTGGTTGACCCGAAGTACAAGCAGTATTTGAGCGAAAGAACAAATCCTCCCCTAAGAGATGGTGTGCCCAAATTTGATGGGGGCCTTCTGTGGTATTATTTCGTCAAAGCTGCCGCAGACGACCCGGACATAGTCAGGCATTACATGGAAGTCAGAAGGAGGACGGAGTCAGGAGAGGTGATGCATCCGCTACAGAGGGCTGGAATCTTCCTAGACGGGGAACTGAAAGGTTGTGCATTCAACATAAATCCAAGAACCGGGTTTATGCTTGTCGAAGATATGGGGACAGGACACAATGACATACTACGGCAAAAGGGAGTAGACGAGGCTCATTTTCCGTTTTTCCTACCCGGCGCAGCAGTAAAGGACAGTGAAGACCCGAGAAGAGTAATATTAAAAATCACAGGCGGATTCGACCAGATGCTTGAAGCAAACAAAAGCGACAATGCAAAACTTGTTGCAGGCCAGTTCCTTAGGATAGGCTTTAGCCCAGCGCTTGGTTTGAAGATTTTCACAGGCAATGAGGAACCAGTGGATTCAACCATTGGGGATATAGCAGAACGTGGGATAACACAAGGGACTCCGAGAAGAAGCGTTACAGCCAAGAAAATAACATCATTGGGGGATATTGGAGAAAGAGGTTACTTAGTGCTGGACCTAAAAGGCAATATGTTCTGTCTGCAGGGAGGCAGTGTCATAGAAGCAACCTATGCCAAGGGAGTAGATAATGTCTTCAAATACGCTTACTGGACGAGGGAAGGAGAGAAGGTAGTGGTTACGAATGTGAAGGCCAAACATTTTGACACAAGCTCTGATGCTAAAGGGATGGGTGTCCGACTTGGTGAAATAATCGGTGCAAAAAACGTTGCAGTTAAGGCAGACGAATGGCATAGGGGAGCATAGTCACTTGGGATGCAGCCGCCGATACACTTCATCGCCTGGTATTGGTTCTTCCTCGGACAGTATCGCATCCATTGAAGCCCTGGCTTTTCCGCAGTCTATTAACGGTAGTTGTTCGCTTATGCCTTCAACGCATGTGACTGGAAGGCTTATGTCTGTTATGCCAAGGCCGAGAAGCGCCCTTATTCCAGCCTTGCTTTCAGCAATGTTTGAGCATACCTTGACTGGAACGCCCAATTCATCAGATGCTTTTTTCGCATCTGCAATAGCTTTTAAAACCGGACTGTATAGCTGATGGTATCTCGGATTGGACCTCCTCAATCCTGTGACGTCGGAGGTCAGGTCATTCACGCCAATGCAGAAGGCTGCGGCACCGCCCATATCCCTCATATTTCTTATTCCCTCAAGTGATTCGATCTGAGGTATCACTGGAAGCCTTCCTTGGACTGCCTCCTGTATTTCCCAAAACATCGTACCATCCCGCACATCAGGAAACATTAGGTTCATTGGATGTCCAGTGTGTTTCGAAGCCTCATCTACTGCCTCAACCATTGGAATCAGCAGATCATCTTTAAACTCTAAAAGCAGTGCAGAAGAGGTTTTCTGCGTTTTAGGGGCGATTTCAGAGAAGACATAAGGCATCTTATCTGGGTCTGAAGGCCTTAAGTCTGCAATCCTTATAGTGAATGGGTCTCCTCTGTTCTCAGGGAATGCATGTTTTTCCCAGGTTTGGACTGCATTTATTATTCTGGCCTTTAAGTATCTCTTCAGCGTCTCCCTAGAAGAAGCTTGGCCAGGTTCAAAAGTCCATCCGTCTCCGAGGAATCTGAGTTCAAAATCCAGTCTAGTCATGCCGCCGCCGCGTAGGCCTAGTTTAGCTGCGATTTCGACGATTCTTGGGTCTAATGTATCCATGTTGAATCTCAAATCCACATTAACGCCGTCTTGTGTTTTTGTGACTGGAAAACTGTCGTGTTTTTTGAATGGAAGCACTACCCCGCTTCCAGATGCTAAACCAACCTCTTCAAGGAGCTCTGGCGGAGGGTTTAATATGAGTTGTGAGCCGCCTTTTCTAAGGGGTTGGTCTATTAACAGACATGGCAATCCCCCAGCCGCATATTTTCCAAGGCCTATGATGTCGTATCCATCGGCTTTGTCCACACCATATAAGCCCATGAGTACAGGGAATAGGTCTGCCTTTCCCGCAGCGAAAAGATGGCTTGCCAAGCCCTCTGTATGGACTGGAGTAGCCACTGCTGAGAAGCCGGCTTTTTGTAGGATTGCAATCTCAGACGTTGACGGCCGCCCAAGAATCAAAAGGACTAGGTTCTCAGTGGAGGGCAAATTTTTGGTGACAGCAGACCATTTCTCGCTTTTTTTACTGCCTGATAAAGCATCCATTAAATCAGCTCTTACCTCTTCATATTGCCGTAGAAGATGAGAGCTTCCTGTGGGCTGTCTCTCCCTTATCTCCTTCATCTTGGATTCAATGCATGTCTGCACTGCCATGTCTGCGTTCATGTACTTTTGCTCTCCAGTCAACACGGACATCGTGCTCTCGACCGGGACAGACAGTAGTTGGATCGCCTGGCGGCCTGTAGCCAGCAAAAGTTCTCGCTGAGCTGCGATTACTTGCTGCTCGCCTTCCGGCGCATCAGATTGGATTTCCTCAAAAGGAAGGGCTGCCCTCTTCAACGCTAACTCAAGCTTTTTCCTTTCAGCGCCGACCTCATCTTCTGAAATAAATTTAGTGTTTGGTGGGGGAGAATCAAATGAGGGGGCATATACTAGTCTGCCAGCCAATGTTATTCCTGTGCCTGTGCCTGTTGAAGTGAATGTCTCGAGGTTTTTGAGTAGGTCTCTTTTTCTGTAGGACATTATGCCGTGTGTCTGCATCAAATCCTCCCAAGACTCGGTCTTTATGATGCCAGACACCATGTCAAGCAGTTTATGGCCGTCCTCAGGCCCGTCTTTCAAAGCCCTAACACGCAAATGCATCATGCCCATGTCGCCGGAGTTTGCCGCATCTATTGCAGAAGACGCATCAAGAGGCTTCCACCCTGACTCTTCCACGCCATTGTTGACTTCCACAAGAAATCTGTCAGAAAAAGATGAGCA
>JAHIYG010000194.1 GCA_018815265.1 Candidatus Altarchaeota archaeon
ATACAGCAGTGGAACTTGTTCTGAAAGTACTTCATTGGATCAAGTTACGTGCTTTAGCAACAGATGTTCCATACTTGATGTTTGGGCGCCTGGCTCCAAAATAACGGCTCCCTCTTATCTTGGGGCTAATTGGTTTGTGACAATGTCTGGTACCTCCCAGGCTGCTCCTCATGTGGCTGGTGCTGCTGCTTTGATTCAGCAGTATGCCAAACTATTGAATGGCTCGATTCTGCCGCCTGCTAGGGTTAAAGCTGCGTTGGTTGCAACTGGGAAGTCAATCACCCGCGACGTCACAAAGCCTCGTATAGACGTGTTTAAGGCTGTTCGGTATTTTAATTTTCAGGCGCCGAGGGCTACGGCAGGCGTTTACCCCTCAGACGGCAATCCCTCAACACTTTTCAATTTCACTTTGAACTACACCGACCTCGACAACTCAGCGCCGTCATATGTGCGGGTGAATATCGACGGTATAAACTATACTATGAAGCAGGCTAGTTCGTCTGTTGACTACTACAACAGAGTCACATACTATTTCAACACGACGCTTTCTGGGGGGACGCACTCATACAACTTCAGCGCATCAGACGGAGGCTACATAAACCGGACTACAACACAGACCCTTCAGGTAAGCACTTCACCAACACTATCTAATCCGCAGGTTACTCCAGCATCAGGGATAACGTCCACAGTCTTCAACTATACAGTGGTTTATACTGACGAAGACAATGGCACCCCCACATACGTTTACGCAGTGGTTGACGGGACAAACCATAACATGAGTGGGAACTCTACAGACTATGACGCGGGCGTCCTCTACCATTATGCGACGACACTATCTGCAGGCACACACAATTATTTTTTCAACGCATCAGATGGGACATATCGAAATCAGACAGCGTTGGTTTCGGGCAGTCCCACAGTAAATGCTGAGCCATCACTCTCTAACCCGCAAGTCAACCCCACAGTCGGACCCACAAACACCTTATTCAACTACACTGTAGTCTATACTGACGCAGGAAATGAGGCGCCCACTCAGAAAAACCTCATACTCGACGGCACAACATATTCTATGCAGGGAACGGGGACAACCTACTCTGCTGGCGTCACATACTACTATAACAAGACATTATCTGCCGGCACACACAATTACAGGTTCAGTTTCTCAGACGGCTTATATACAGTCCTCACAACAACAACCTCTAATCCGAAGGTCTATTCTACAACGCCCTCATGTGACGGTGCGCCTACAAACCAACCCAACTGGATAGTGAACACATATACAAACTGCACGTCAACTGCTGTTTTGCCCACCTCTACACTTAGGGGATACTTGAACATAACGGGGGGCTACACCCTAAACCTGACCAACACAAAAATATACCTAAATAACACAAGGCTTTACTTGGATGGGAAGCTGATACTTAAGGATTCCGAATTTGATTTTATTATTTAGCAAACGCTTCTTTTCTCCTTGAACTCATGGACGAAAAACTGGTCCAGTGCATGCTTGACTTTTTCAGGCGAACTCAGAAGCGGATGCTTCGGGTTAAATCGCGTATGCAGATGCTCATGGTCTACTACCTTCCCATTCCTCAATCTGACCGCCTTCAATTCCATGTTTTTGTCTAAAATGAATTCAGCAACATCAGGGGAAAATTTCAGTTCCCCACCCTTATCCTCCAATACTTTCTCCATAAAAAACACCATATGTCATACTTTGTGTGATGATATCACACAATAGTATAATGGCGTTTAGAGTATATAAATCTTCCTATATACTTGGAAGTGGCAGAAAGACTTATTTTACTGGTTTTCACCTGATATAAACCCTTTTAGGGCTTTATAGTGTATGTCTAAGGCTCGCTGGTCTCCGCAGCATATTTCATGTCCCGCCCCCTTTATTATGGTGTATTCCGCGTTTTTCCCATATAATTTAGCTCGTGAAACAAGTATTTTGGCTGTTTTCTCGTCTGTATAGTCTGGCTCGCCAAATACATACACTAGGTTTACATTGAATTTATTGAATATATTGTATTTTTGACTGTCAAAATCGTAAAATAGCGGCGGACTTGTAGCCAGTACGGCATATACTCTATTGTCTTCAGATGCCGCGATAAGCGAGGTCAAAGCCCCGTTTGAACCCCCCCAAAGTATTACTTTATCGTATTTCGGGCTTAACTGGCCTATTTTAGCTTTAAGGTCTGCGATAACATCGGGTTCCACCCTATTATCCATTGATGAATCCACACCCACACAGTCTAAGCCCCTCGCCTTAAAGTAGGAGCATACTCCGTCGGTAGCAGAGGCGCTGCTGCCGTATCCTCCAACAGCAATGACCACAGCATTCAATGGCTCACTAACATCCTCGTTCTTTGGCTGGGTAGTGGCTACAACAACATCATTTAATGTGGTCTCCACCAAAGAAGGATTCAAAGGCTTATCAACTACATTCTTCTGTTTAATAGATGATTCAACATGGTATATGCATTCGTTCCTGTCTTGCATGTCTGTTATTTTATCGCATAAGCTGGCATCACCTGAATTATCTGCTACTGCCGCTATACATACAGCGCTACAGTGTGGGTAAGTGGCTTTGTCGCAGATGTTTACTTCAGATACATTATAACCGACAAATGCACAGCACATCATGATATTTTTCTCGTCCTGGATTTGCTGGCATATATCTGGGTTCATGTCTCTTACTGCGTTATCTGTGATTCCACCGACTCTGCTTCCAAAGTCCCACGCAGCCCAAACAAAGAATGCGCCAGCCAACCCCGCAGTGAACAAGAGCACACACGCTATAATAATGACTAGCTTTTTTATGTCTGCATTTGAAGGTCCTTCTTCATCTTTTGTAGATTCGTATTTATCTAATTTTCTGGACACTAACAAACCATTGATTAGGTAACCTGTTATAACTAGGTGGACAATCAGTATCATGCCGTAATCCATGGTATGTGCTGACAGGAAAATTACAAAAGCTAACAGTCCATCGATGACATAGAATATTATCCCTACGATATGGACTAATTTGTTCCGTTTCTTCGCTAAAAGCCCTATGCTGAAGTAGATGCTTACAATGAACAGGTCGAAGAAGAATGCAGAATACATTCCGTTCGTCCCGAATAGTGATAAGAAACCGTCAATTAACAAAGTTATGGAAAGACATATTGGGAAGTAAACTCCAGCATTTGCATAAAACAGAAGGTTGTTGAGCAGTGACAGGCCAGCAAGGTAAAAGAACAGGTTCACGGAGGTGTTAAATGTTTTCTCTAATTTTGCCTTCTCAGATTCAGGAGGGGATTTCACATCCTTTCCTGGCTTAACAGGGTCAGGGGATGATAAATCAGTTGCGTCAACTATTGACTTTGAAGAAACAATTAATCCATCGTTTATTGCAGACTCTTCCACCCCTATACTTTTCAATTCCTCCCGTATCCTATCGTCTGTTTTACCCTCTTTTCTGGCCTTGTCAATGTATGCTATAATCTTTGGATTCATCCTCTTGAAGAAGTATTCTCTTTATGAGCTAAAATAATATCTTCTCTGTGGAGGGGGACTAAATAGTTTATCTGCCCTTTATCCGCTTGACCTTGGTATTGGCAGGTACTTGAGTAGTGCGTCTGCAAGACTTGGTAGTGGCATGGTCTGCAGCCAAATCTTTCCCGGCCCCTTTAATGTCGCCAGAAATATGCCTTCTCCACCGAATACCATGTTTTTAACGCCTTTAATCCGCTCTATGTTGTATTCTACTGTGGGTTCAAATGCGCCGATGTAGCCTGGGTCAACCTTTAGTTTCTCCCCCTGTTTCAGGTTTTTCTCAACTATTTCGCCTCCCAACTCCAAAAAAGCAACACCTGGTCCGGTTACTTTCTGCAGTATGAATCCTTCTCCACCAAACAGTCCAGCCCCTATTTTTTTCTGCATGTGCATCTCCAACTTTACCCCCTCTTGGGCGCACATGAATGCGTCTTTCTGGCAGATGACGGAATTGCCTTCCTGCAGGTTTAACTCCACTATTTTTCCTATGTATTCGCTGGCGAATGTTATTCTAGCATCCCCCTTAGCCTTGTAGGTGGTCATGAATATTGATTCACCCGAGAGTTTCCTGGTTATCCCACTTAACA
>JAHIYG010000195.1 GCA_018815265.1 Candidatus Altarchaeota archaeon
CCGGTTCCTGCAGTTCCAGACAGAAGTATTGACCGACCGCGTGGCAGCCCGCCATCGACTAATTCATCCAAACCCGGGATGCCAGTCTGGACTTTATCCTCTCCCATGGATTCATAATTACCTTTTTGGGTTTTTATATCTGTTAATGTTATATTTAGAGGAAAATGTACCACAGAGTAAAGACTCGCGCAAATAAGAAGAAAAAGCGGTTTCAGGGAAGGCACCCAACTGACACACAGTTAGGTGATGATGTTCGGAAAAACGTCCGCGTAAGGGGCGGAAACATAAAGGTCAAACAGATTAAGGCAAAGCATGCCAACGTCCTAATAGACGGGAAAAACGTCAAATGCGAGATTACATGGGTTTCTGAAAATCCTGCAAGCAGGGATTTAACCAGGAGAAACATCATAACTAAAGGCGCAGTCATAGACGTGAAAGATCCATCTGGCGAATCATTCAAAGCCAAAGTCACCTCGAGGCCAGGCCAAGACGGCATCATAAACGCGGTCAAACAATAAATTCTATAAAATGTAAAATGGATGTAGAGTCAACCCTAAAGGGCAAACTAGGAAGCCAATATACAAAGCTGGAAAAACTAAAAAACCCCCACGTCAACGAATTCATAGCAAAATACATATTACACTGTCAACCTGATTCAGTCTACGTATTCGACGGAAGCGCAGAATCAGTGGAATACTTTCGGAAAAAGGCGGTTGAGAAGGGGGAGGAGAAACCGCTTGCGATGGAGGGCCACACCTACCACTTTGAAAACTATGCAGACCAGGGCAGGGACACAAAAAACACGAGATACCTCCTGCCTGAAGGATGGGATTTGGGGAAACTAAACAGCATACCCAAAAAGGAAGGCGTCGCCGAAGTAATGGGTTTCTTGAAGGATTCTATGAAAGGCAGGGAAATGATTGTAGCATTCTTCTCACTCGGCCCGGAAGACAGCATATTCAGCAGGTCATGCCTGCAGATAACGGATTCCTACTATGTCGCACACAGCGAAACCATACTCTACAGAAGCGGATATCAGAACTTCCTGAAGATAGCTGACAAAAAAGACTTCTTCAAGTTCGTCCACACAGCTGGCGAGCTGGAGAATTACGTCTCAAAAAACATAGACAAGAGGAGAATATACATCGACTTGGAGGAAAACACGGTATACAGCACAAACACACAGTATGCTGGAAACACAGTCGGCTTGAAAAAACTCGCACTACGTCTTGCCATAAACCAGGCATGCCATTCTGACTGGCTGGCTGAGCACATGTTCATAATGGCCTCGCACGGACCAGGAGGTAGAAAAACCTATTTGACAGGTGCCTTCCCATCAGCTTGCGGTAAGACTTCGACTTCGATGGTTCGGGGCGAAACGATTGTGGGCGACGACATAGCATACCTTAGGATAATAGACGGGAAAATCAGGGCAGTCAACGTCGAAAAGGGAATATTTGGGATAATAGCTGACGTCAACAGCCGCGACGACCCAGTCATATATGAAACGTTGACCTCACCCGGGGAAGTCATATTCTCAAACGTGCTCATAGACGACACAGAAACACCCTACTGGATGGGTAAAGACGGTGAATGCCCCAAGAAGGGTATAAACCACTCAGGTCAATGGACTCCAGGGAAAAAGGACAAGGACGGCAAAGAAATCACACCTAGCCACAAAAATGCAAGATACACCGTTGCAATATCAGACTTGAAAAATGTAGACCCAGAACTCGACAACCCGGAAGGCGTAGAAGTGGGTGGCGTCATATATGGTGGCCGAGACTCTGACACGACAGTCCCTGTGGAGCAGGCATTCGATTGGGTCCATGGAATAGTCACCAAGGGTGCGGCGATAGAGTCTGAAACCACAGCCGCGACAATCGGCCAGGAGGGAGTCAGAAAAATTAATCCCATGAGCAACATCGAATTCGTTGCAGTTGCAATCGGAGACTATGTAAAAGCAAACATCGACTTCGGATTAAATGCTGAAAAGCAGCCGATGATATTCTCAGTCAACTACTTCTTGAAGGGCAAAGACGGGAAATACCTAAACGGCAAGGAAGACAAGAGAGTCTGGGTGAAGTGGATGGAGCTGAAGATACACGGAGACGTCAAAGCCATAAAGACACCAACAGGTTACATACCCCACTATGCAGACCTGAAGAAACTCTTCACTGAAGTAATGAAAAGGGACTACAGCTTGGAGGAATACAACCAGCAGTTCACAATAAGGATTCCGGAACTTCTGGCTAAAGCCGGCAGAATAGAGAAATACTACAAAGAAACCAAAAACACGCCAGAGGAAGTATTCACAGAACTAACCAAACAAAAAGAGAGACTTTTGGAGTACCAGAAGAAACACGGAGACTACATAAAACCCGAACAACTTGTTTGAAGTGTGTTGTTTCGGATTATTCCGAAACAAAACACCCTCTTTTATATCTAACTCATCCCTTTAATTCATTGATGAATAGGATTTGGGTTACTTTACTGATTGTTTTTCTCATTTCAAATAATGTCTGCTCTGACGGCGGCTTCTTCCCGCCGGTCTATTATAATGAGGACATATATGAGCCAAGCCAAAAGGCCGCGATTATACATGACGGAGTAAATGAACAGTTGATTTTGCAGGTGACATACGAGGGCAACACCACAGAGTTCGCATGGATTGTGCCGACACCCTCTTACCCTGATGTTGAGAAGGCTAAAGCACTTCTTTTTGAAGAGCTACACTGGCTGACTGAGCCGGAATACAAGAGGGCTCCGGGTTTTGGCTTTACCACAATGGATGGGGTGATGAGGGCTCAGGAGGCAGTGACGGTTCACGAGCAAAAGCAGGTCGGCGTGTATGAGATAGCGATACTTTCCTCAGACGATCCGAAAGCGCTCATCAACTGGTTGAATGCGAACGGTTACAGGATAACATCTGCAGCCGAAGAAGTCATAGGATACTATGTCGAGAAGAGATGGTTTTTCACGGCAGTGAGGCTTAACATGAATCCCTCAAATGAGAAGCTTCTCAACTCTCTCAGAAACATAGTCTCTGATTTGGAGAATCAGGAAGACGCCTCTGAAAAGCTGACTCAATACCTCGTTGACGCAGTCAAAAACGAAAAATTATACAGTGACCTTCCGGCGTTGTCTGATGCCTACCTGGACTATGGCAGCGTAGACACTGAACCCGACACGCCATATCCCGGTGCTTTCAGGTCTGAACCTTATTACATGAGCAATAGGCCGGAACAACTCATCACGGGCCCGGACTACACAAGCCTCTACCAAAGATACAACGGTTACCTCCTGGAGAATATGAAGGAACAGATAAGATATAAAATCAAGTCTAACCTAGATAAAAAAGTCAGTTTCCCAAGCCAGTATGAATGCTATGCCAAACACTCGTATTCAGATGAGGAATGTGGCCTCTGGTATTTCACAGAGGCGGATAAAGAGTACAATGCGATAGCGCCGAAAGACTCCCGTCCGTATAAGCAGGACGAGCTTTCTGAGATTGCGGCAGAAAAAGCATACGCAGGCGACAGGGAAATGATTGACTTTTTTAATCTAAAGACTGAAAAGCCAGAGTGGCACTATAATCGCGCCGACATGATAGAGTACCTGAAGAGACAGGTGGACACCCAGCTTAGTGAAACACTATATATGCGCAGGATAAAGAAGGAGAATGGACTTAAGGCAGAGCTTGTTAATGGCTTCAGCAGGCAGATGGGCGTTGGGTTCAGAGACCTAAACTATTTGACTGACTACCTGGTTGATATGGCCTACAATGAATTGGTTGAAGATATCGTGTGGAGTGATTCGATGTCTAAGGCATTTGATGTGCTTGACTACAATCAATACAGTCAGCTGAAAAAACTATATGATGGCGACCACGATGAAACAGTTCTCAGGAAAGCTTTGAAAACCAAAGTAGACGATGTCCTATACTGGAACTTAAGAAATACTGCTCGGCGGCTGAATGCCGGGACAATACAGCCCCTTAAGCTATCGTTTAAGTCTGAGAATGCAATCTATCCATTGAAGATTAGTTCAGTCAACAAGGGGGCGACGGAGATATTGTTGTATGTGTTTGCAAAGCACAAGGTTTCAGAGGAGGGTTTTGCGACAGAGTATGCGAGGTGGGTTGAAACAGATGATGTTAAACACTATGAAGTATTGAATGAAGTGCTTGACAACAGGTATTACCTCACCAAATTAAGGCGTGAGATGTGGCCTAAGGAGATGACCGAGGATTTGATTCTTGAGAAGGCGCAGGACAATTCAGAGGTTATCCATGTTGTTTATGAAGATGGCTACTACCTGGGGTGGGCTATTACATTCTTTTCTATTTTCATACTTTATCTCATGATTCTTTTCATAAACACGCCGCCGACAATCGCATTATATCTTTTGTCAAAGAGGCTGAGTTTAGGGGTTTTCAATCCAAACCCAATTAAACACCTTCTTTCAGGGTCTTTTATCCCATTGTATCTCCTATCGGCAGTTACCCTAGGAGATAGTCCCTTAATTGAAGTGTCTTCCAGGATATTGTCGTCTGTCTTTGACTTCATGGCAAAGGCGTTGAACCTCATAGGCTTTCCTGAAGTACTAATCATGTTATTCTTCATCCTGTTGATTCCCATATCAGCCTTCTGGATTACCTATGCTGTACTGTCATGCTGTGAATACACGATTAGGAAGTTTCAGAAAAAAGCACTGACAAAAGCCTGAGCAACTTATGCACTTTTTTTTTTAAATAAGTCATCTGACTTTTATATTAGGTTGTTATTCCCAGATTTTATGGGGAATTAAGTTGTCAGTTGTCGTAAACCAGCCTACAGGCAAGGTAGAGTCAGGCGATAGAGTAAGCGGAGAGGCTGCCGCCCTAGATGAAAAAAGCAGAAAGCTTGAAGAAAGACGTAAAACCGAGGCAGCCACGCAGACAACAATGTCTCCTACTGCGGCAGCTAGGGTGAAGTATCTGCGGACAGGTATCGAATTCATAGCTGGCCCAGACAAACTAGTGCATACCATCTCCAGTAGTAGGATTTCATTGGAGGATGTTTCACCCGGAGAAAGGAGGCTGGTTTTTGACTTGATTAGGGAGGCTAAACAGCAGGATGTTGACGCAGTAACTGCAGGAGATAAAGTGTCAACCCACGCAATGGATTTGGGTTTCAGGATGTTGAATGTATACGACATCCCAATTCAACCGCATGACAATCAGGATGTCCTTGAATTCTTCAGACAAAGAGCAGGCCGCAAAGACCTGTCAAAAATAACCCCCGATGAGAAGAAAAAATTAATTGCTGAAATTGAAGCTGCGAAAGCGCAAGACAAGGAGATTGCAGCAAAAGGAGGAATCAGCCCTGTTGGAATAGGTCTTTCTTTTCAGTTGAGAGAGAGGTATGTCCTCCCAGATGACATAGTGAATCCTGTCAAGGTGTTTGATTATGTTTCTGAAAACGCAGGATTGAGTGAGTTGCAGAGAGAGTCAGTTTCATTAAGAAAAAAAATTGCAGAGGTCTCTAAGGCAGCTGCTGTTGTGAGGGATAAACTTCGCGGATTAAGGGGTAGTGAACCCAGTGATAGGGAAAAAAAGATTTTAGACCAACTTGGACTTCTCCTACATGATGGTGAGGGCAACTCAAGGATTGACCTAACGGCCGTGGATAAGAGACTGGCGTCTGGTGAAACGATAGAATCCCTAAGCCAGGAACTAGGTTATGAAAAGCCAGTCAGACTTCAACTCCTGATTGAGAGGGAAAGGTCAAAGGAGTATCTGGCAAAAAGCAGAAAAGACGGGAAATTTAACCCATTCAAGATGTCCACTGTCAAGTATGAGACATTGGATGATTTGATAGAAGAGAGAGAATTGGAGATAGATTATTTGAAAAGGGCAAGAGCAGGCGCAGGTGTTGCGTCATATATGCAGCGCATTGGAACATCATTGGACAGGAATTTCGGAGCACGCGCAGTCGACGCATATGGCAGACGCCACACATACGGCGAACTATTCCAATCTCTTGGGGACCTAAGCAAGGAAGACCGGCAGGAGGTAATAGACAATGTAATCGCTGCGAAGACTCGTGGACTGAATCACTTCAAAGCGATGAAGTCTCATTCTAGAACAGGCGTTGACCCGGGGTTTCTCATATACAGTGATGTAGTAAGCGGGAAATTCAGCGAGGAATACGAGGGGATAAGTGACTCATTGGGGGTCTATACCTATGGTAAAAACTACACTGGCGAGCTTGCAGCTACGGGCTTAATCATTGCACCCAGTAAATCGCCATCGACGCTAACGCATGAATTCAGGCACTTCGAGGATACAGTCTTTTATGGTGGAGGTAGAAGCGGCTTAAATGCTGTCATAACAGAAATCAGCTCTAGAATGGTTGATGTCGGTGCTGGCGAGATTGACTGGGAGGAGGCGAAGGAAGTCATAGGACAAAAATACATGGGCGACACAGGGGCCTCCAGATACCAGCAGGCTAAAGAAAAGATGGAGGCGTCAGTGGACCAGGTTGAGAGAATGCAAAAAGCGGGGATATCAGACGAAGTAATAACTTCCATACTAATGCATGCGCAAAGGTTTGAAGACATACTGCAGTGGGGGAAGGCCCCGGATGACAGGTTGAAAGAATTAACTGGACATAGAGAGGAAAAATAGCATCTGTTTAGGTTTTATGGTTAATGTCGGCTGAAAAGTGCATCCACAATGTCCTAGGCCGTAACACACGCCCTAACATCCGTTCTAAGGCGTTTTAAGCCTGAAAAATGGGTTTTTATACTTGTGTTTCAGTATATATTCATAATGGAAGAGGGTTCGTGTTGGTATCGGTTTGTTGACCTTGAGGAAATAGTCAGTTGGAACCCTATACTGCGGTTATTGCTGTTGCTTCGGCCGCGGGCATAGATTAAACTCTAAAATCTATGGCTTCGCTTGTGTTGGACTAAATAATCTTAAATTATATTAGGTGTTTTAAACATGGATCAATTCGAATACAACAAAAAGGTTTCAGGTGTTGATAAACCCAAGAAAATAAGGGTTTTTGACACTACACTACGGGATGGGGAGCAGACTCCAGGAGTTAATTTCACGGTAGAGGACAAGATGCAGATAGCGAAGGCCCTATCAGAGCTTGGAGTAGACTATATTGAGGCTGGGTTTCCGGTTTCAAGTGACGGGGAGTTTGAGGCAGTCAAGAAAATAGCGGATATGGGTTTGAAGTCTGAGATAGTGGGTTTAGCAAGATGCGTTGAAAAAGACATAGCAGCTGCAGCAGACGCTGGAGTAGACATGATACATATTTTCATAGGCACTTCGCCGACGCATCGGAAATACAAGCTGGAGATGACAAAAGAGGAAGTAGTCAAGAAGGCAAGAGAGAGCATCGGCTTTGCAAAAGAGATTGGATTCAAGGTCCATTTCAGCCCAGAGGATGCGTGCAGGACAGAGTTTCCCTACCTTGTTGAAGTCTGCAGGATGGCGCAGGAGATGAAGGTTGAGCACATAAACATTCCAGACACTGTAGGTGTGATGACTCCTGCCGCAATGGGGTGGCTGATATCAGCGCTCAAGAAGGAGGTTCAGGTTCCACTTGCAGTGCATTGTCACAACGACTTCGGCATGGCTTCAGCCAACACCATAGCTGCGGTAATGGCGGGCGCATCAATACCTCATGTGACAGTCAACGGCCTGGGCGAGCGCGCAGGCAATGCAGACATGGAACAGGTAGTGCTGGGGTGCAAGCTAATCCACGGCATAGACTCGAACATAAAACCCAAAAAGATTTGGTCAACCTCAAGGCTGGTGGAGAGGCTGTCTGGCATACGTGTGATGCCCAACTTCCCGATTGTCGGCGCCAACGCATTCGCCCACAAAAGCGGAGTACACGTCCACGGAGTACTCAAGAAGGCTGCTGTTTATGAGCCAATCAAGCCCGAGTATGTCGGCACCAAAAGACATATTGTACTTGGTAAACTGATTGGGTCAGCGGCTGTGAAGGAGAAGCTGAAGGACCTGGGAATCAAGGCTTCGGAGTCTGAAATAAAAGACATAACCTCGAAGATTAAGGACCTGGCTGACAAGGGAAAGAAGGTTACTGAAGAGGATTTAGCGGCGATTGCGCAGGATTTGCTAGGCAAGGTAGGGAAGAAGAGGAGGACTGTGGAGTTGAAGGATATGAGCCTGCATTTGGAGCTTGGGAAACGGCCTATTGCATCTGTGGCTCTTTTTGTCAAAGGCAAGGAGAAATATGCGAAGGAGTCGGGTGTGGGGCCAGTTGATGCTACCTTGAACGCTATCCGGGCTGCAGTCGGAGACAAAGACATCCAATTGGATGAATATCACCTGGACGCCATAACCGGCGGCTCCAATGCTTTAGCGGATGTCAGCATCCGGGTCAGCAAAAACGGCGACAGCACAATGGCGCGTGCCGTCCACGAAGACGTCGTCATGGCGTCAGTGCTCGCCTTCATAAACGGCGTCAACCGCCTGATGAAGTAGGGTTTAGGCAAGTTTTTCGACTATGTCGCGTGATTAGAGTTTGATGACACTGGCTATAATAGTTTGTCTTTCTTATTTTTCTTTATCTGGATGCTGTAGCACTTGAGGTCTGGAGTAAGGTGTTTGAGCAGCGTAGGCAGTCTCTAAAGTCTGTCCCACTTTTTCCTTTGAGGCTGGATTTATTGAAGAAAATAATCCGGGGCTTTGAGGAGGACAGCGAATTAACAGGTTGTTTTCAAACAACCATCCCGAACACCTGTCTCTCGCATGGGATAAGGCGACAGGAGATGTTTTGGCCTAAATGGCATAAATACGTTAATATCTGATGTTTCCCTCTTCCATGACTGAACCAACTCCTTTTTTATCTGTGAATAAAAATAAGTTAATCCATGAGGTCAGATAGGATTAAGAGGGGTGTTGAGAGGACTCCGAATCGTGCGCTTCTTTATGCGACAGGCATCACATCCAGGTCTATGAAAAAACCTTTTATTGGCATAGCATCAGCATACACTGACATAGTGCCCGGTCATGTTGACATGCGCCAGCTTGAACGCTTCATAGAAAGAGGCGTTGAATCAGGAGGGGGGACGCCATTCATCTTCGGTGTTCCAGCAATATGTGATGGCATCGCAATGGGCCACTATGGGATGAGGTACTCCCTGCCTTCAAGAGAGCTCATTGCAGACGAGGTGGAGTCGATGGCAGGCGCCCACGCACTGGATGGATTAGTGCTACTTACGAACTGCGACAAAATCACTCCTGGGATGCTCATGGCAGCAGGCAGATTGAACATACCCTCCATTGTTGTGACTGCGGGTCCGATGCTCGGCGGCTACTCGCAAAACAGAAGACTATCACTTGTAAGGGATACCTTCGAGGCTGTCGGCAGATATCAGGCGGGGAAAATGAACTCTGAAGACGTTCACTGCCTTGAGTTGGAGGCCTGTCCAGGATGTGGCTCCTGCCAGGGACTGTATACAGCCAACACGATGGCGTGCCTGACTGAGGCGATGGGTATGAG
Organism: Candidatus Altarchaeota archaeon; assembly: GCA_018815265.1. Classification (GTDB taxonomy): domain Archaea; phylum Altiarchaeota; class Altiarchaeia; order IMC4; family SCGC-AAA252-I15; genus JAHIYG01. The sequence continues at coordinate 9,531 of JAHIYG010000195.1, forward strand.
CTTGACAGGATGCGGGACATCACTTGCGGTGTCTGCAAAAAAGAAGAGAATAGCATATGACAGCGGAGTTGCGGTTGTGGATTTAGTCAGGAAGGACTTGACACCCAGGAGGATACTCACAAAAAACGCAATATATAATGCGGTAGTTGTCGACAATGCAATGGGCGGCTCAACAAACACTACATTGCACATACCAGCAATTGCTCATGACGCTGGGGTCGACATAAAGCTTGAACTCTTTGATGAAGTATCAAACAAGACACCTCATATAACTAATTTGCGCCCTGGCGGCGAACACTTCATGGAAGACGTTGAGCGGGCAGGTGGAATACCTGCAGTCCTCAACAGGTTAAAGGATTTCATTAAGCCAAGCCCCACAGTCAATGGTTTAAACATCAAAAAAATAGCTGAGCGCTCATGCGTGGTTGATGAAGACGTCATACGCCCCCTTGAGAGGGCATACCACAAACAGGGCGGAATCGCAGTCTTAAAGGGCAACCTCGCCCCTTTGGGTGCTGTTGTAAAGCGGACTGCGGTATCTGATAAGGCATTGAAGATAACTGGTCCCGCAAAGGTCTTCAACGTTGAAGAGGATGCTATGAGGGCGATATTGGCTGGTAAAATAAAATCCGGAGACGTAGTCGTCATAAGATATGAGGGCCCGAAAGGCGGCCCAGGCATGAGGGAAATGCTCTCCCCCACTGCAGCAATAGCTGGGATGGGACTGTCTGATTCCGTAGCACTCATCACTGACGGAAGATTCTCAGGAGGAACGAGAGGCCCTTGTGTGGGGCACATCAGCCCGGAGGCTGCGGACTGCGGACCGATAGCATACATAAAGGAAGGCGATGAAATAACAGTCGACATACCAGGGCGCAAACTCAACGTCAAACTTTCAAAGAAGGAATTAGAAGCCAGGATGAAATCCTGCAAAGTCAAAAAAACAAACGCGAAAGGATGGCTTCTGAGGTATAGCAAACTCGTGCAGTCAGCATCAAAAGGCGCAATACTTGAGTAAATTCTTAACCCCATCAATCCTAAAATAAGTTATGTCTGTTTCTTCAGATGGGAAACCTGGTGTTGAACGCGCAAGAAAGAGACGAAAGGACATGTTTGACGAGAAAGAACATAGTCTGCGCGTTTCTGAACTTAGGTTGATGCAGTTGCCTGAGCGCAGAATCGCAAGCGATAAGGCAGTTGAAAAGTCAGAACGCAGGGCTGAAAGGGCCAATAAGGATAAACCATCTATGGGTTCTCAGGAATTGGTTTCATTGATTGGTGAGATATCACTCACACAGGCAATAGGTCGGCTTAAGGGCCGTTTTGGAAGGGGGGTTTCAAGTGAGTCGTTGGTTTCTGAATTCCAGCGGGGGAACCAGCAGGTTAGGCAGGCAATCGAGGATGAAATCGCGAAAATAACTGGTTTACGGCAGACATTAACTGATGGGGGGAGAATACGTGAAAACCCCATTGTTTTACAGAGAAAGGACACGATACTTCATGCATTAAGGGATGCTGGATACAGGAAGCTGACGCCAGTCGAGTTGTCTGCCGTATTAGCCTACAGATTCGGTTTAAGCCCGTTTGAAAGACAAGCTGATGGCAGCATAATGATGGAGGATGGGGCGCCAGTAAAGTCTGAGTTCATGCAACACATGAATGCTGCAGAAAGGCTCTCATACGGGCCAGACGGGGTAGTAAGCGGGACCATGGCGAACTGCCTAAACGTTGTCAGAAAAGGCGTTTTGGAGGACATGCACAGACAACTTTGGCATCCGGGTACAGGCTCCAGGATTTTCTCAACTGATGACCTTATAAGGCGCCTCAAAATATTTGAGCGTTTCGGCTGGGACAGTGAAAACAGGTCAGACCAGGATAAGGCGTCTAACCTCATAACCCACGCAGGAGGAATACTTGAATCCATGGGGTTGGTAAAGAAACTACCGCGTAGGGTAGGGTCAGATAAATGCTTTAGGTGGATACACACCGGCTATTTTGAATCCACATACTTTCCTCAGAATGAGTCAGTAGACTATGACCTACTCATGCAACTTGGGAGTAAAGGTCCCACACCACTTCAGGATTTTGTGAGGCCATATGTGATAGGTAATGCATCCCTCGGGTCACCAACCGGAAAGTACTCCCCAACTACTCTTCGCGGCGCTGTGAACCGGATGGAGACTGAAGGCTTGATTGAGCGCGAGAAAAAGGGAAAGGCGTTCATCCTCAGACTAAGTGATTTGGGGAGAAGTGTTGTTGCAAGACAGAAGATGCATGATATGGTTTCAGATTCCACCGGAGTTCAGCCCCATCTTTTGGAGGAGACCCGACGGGCATTACTTGCAAGCTATGCCGAGGGAATGTCAGCCGATGAACAGAGAACCCTACACAACCTAGTGGAGGAAGTCATGGTGATTCGTAGGCTTGCAGATGGGAGAGCAGTGATGGACATAGTAAACGAGTTTAGTCCTCCGAGAAGCCAAGACAGGGGAAGATATGACCACTGGTACAACCTGGCCTACGGCATATCACACGGTAGGTTGTTGCATCAGAAAATCACAACAGAAAATATGCGGACAAAATACCTGCCTGCAATAGACGACATGGAGGCTGACCGCATGGTTGAGGATGGAACAAGCCAGTGGCTTTTGGAAAACGTGATTCGAACTCGCTGAAATTAATGACTGTCTGGTGTCTACACGGTAACTTCCATGTTTATAACTTCTGTCTCTTATTTTGTATGAACATGAAAAAAGGAGTTGTGCTTTTAATCAGGGATGGATGGGGTTATCGTGCAGAGCATGAGGATAATGCGATATGGCGCACACCAACACCCAACACAGACAAACTCATGGATAACTGCCCCAATGTCCTGATTGATGCAGCCGGCGAGGCAGTAGGGCTGTCAGACGGTTTTCAGGGCAACAGCGAAGTCGGCCACATGACCATCGGCTCAGGCAGAATAATATTTCAGAGCATGCCAAGAATAGACAAGTCAATAAAAGACGGGGAATTCTATCGCATACCTGAGTTTCTGGACGCAGTTGAAAACTGCAGAAAAAACAACACTTCATTACATCTCATGGGTCTGCTTCAAAGCGAGGGAGTTCACGCTCATGAACGCCACATACACGCACTACTTAGACTGTGTCAGAAGCAGAACTTTAAAGACGTTAAAATCCATCTTTTCACAGACGGACGTGATTCGCCTGTCACCGACAGTGTAAAGCACATACGGCTTCTGCAGGAAGTTATGGAAGAAACAGGCGTCGGCGAGATTGCATCAATATCTGGCAGATTCTATGCAATGGACCGTAACAAGACATGGGAGCGGACAAAGAGGGTATATGATTGCATAGTATATGGGAAGGCAGAGCGGACATTCGATGACACAATCTCCTATATTGTAGGTCTGCATAAGAAGGATGAGACAGACGAATTCATAGTGCCGTCCAAACTGGGGGGCTATTCTGGTGTTAAAGAGAATGACTCCATGATTTTTTTCAACTTTCGCACAGACAGGACAAGACAGCTAACGCAAGCCATAGTCGAAGATGACTTCCCCGGATGGGAGAGGGCGCCCTTGAAGGTGTTCTATGTTGCAATGACTCAGTTTTATGAGCCTATGAAAGCACATGTCGCATTCAAGGACATACACCTGACAAACTTACTCGGTGAAGTAATAGACAATGCCGGCTTAAAGCAGCTGAGGATTTCAGAGACGGAAAAATACGCGCACGTCACATTCTTCTTCAACGGACAGATTGAAAAACCATACACTGGAGAGGATAGGGTAATGATTCAGTCTCCGAAGGTTGAAACATACGATTTGAAGCCGGAGATGAGCGCGTACGAGGTGACTGAACAGCTTGTGGCTGAAATAAAAAAAGACATTTACAACTTCATAGTTGTGAACCTAGTCAATGGCGACATGGTCGGCC
>JAHIYG010000196.1 GCA_018815265.1 Candidatus Altarchaeota archaeon
ACACCAACCTCTCTTTCATACATGTTGAACTTCATAGACTATTGCTACATTACTATTATTTTCAAATGATATTACAATGTGGCATAATGTCAAGGGTAGGCAATAAATATTTACAACAAATTTATCATCAAGGGGAAATGACATCTTTGAGAATATGTCAAAAAAAGATAACGGGTCAAATCTTGGAAAAATCGTGGAATTGAAATGATCAAACCGTTCATCAGCATTTTCATTTTTTTATTCTCCTTTTAGCAATAAGCTAAAAAGAAAGTATACTTCGGGTTCCAGACAGATTTAAAAAGAAAATAAATATAAAAATACCCAAGTCAAGAAGGAATATGCTACACCATGGTAGAGTCGATTGGAAGAAAAGGTATGCCCTGCGTGAAGATAGCTTGCCATAACATGAAATCTGTTAAACTGAAAGATATCAAACTCGAACTGTAAATATCAAGTCGCGATCGTTTAAAAGATGTCCATTCCATTCAACAAAAAACGAAGTGTCATATTTGATCGTACCTGCAATAGGGTAATTGCATGATTAAAATCTTAATCAATGCACAGAAAAATATGCATTAATGCACATTTTTCTGTGCATTTTTAATTTTCTTATCTCTCCTCCAATTTCCCATCTCCTCCAATTCACGCGTTTTGGAATATCTGTACATTGCAGCATGATCGTTTGAAATCCTATTTAAATAAAGGTGTTGTGCGAATTTCAAGATAAGAAAGCTCTCCTCGAATTCTGCTGGTTTTAAGAGAAAAAGCTTTTTGGCACAGGTGTTGCAAAAGTATTTCTTTAAACCGGAGTTTTTCGGCAAATTCGACAATTGCTCAACTCGGGTCTAAATTAAACGGTTTGTCGGTCTCTTGGGAGGCTTATTCATCTTTTTATTTATATATTCAATAAGTAAAAAAACAACCGGTTAATCTCCTCTTCGCAGACATACTTATTTACGCTTCAATCTCTTCTCCTTCGCCAGGCTAATTGTTGATTGAGATCATATAGATTTAAAGATGTCAGTTTTCAATCTTAGTTCACTTTTGCACATTTTTCAGGGCAGGGATCCACAACTATACAATTAACGGATTACCTGTCCGGACCGGCGATTTAATCTGCACAACCGATGGAAGTGAGAATTTCGTTTCCGGCCAGTTCTGGCGGATGATCGGACACTGAAATGTTGGGACGTGTTTGAATAGCGTATTAAAAGGAGGTGATATCGTAAAAGAAAAAGAATGTGGTTTAGGTGGCCAAAGGGAAGTGTCAATATTTTAATAAAACTAAAAAAGGAGACCATTGCTATGAGTGATTTTATAGAAAAATTAGGAATGGGGTGGCTTCCGGATTATCCTGATTATCGGGATTATACGATTGATCATAAAGACATAAAGCCCATGATAAAAGAAGTAGGTGTAACAAATCCTTCAAAGGTGAGCATCCCCGAATCAAAAGATCTTAGAACATGGTGTTCACCAATTGAAAATCAATTTTCAATTGGATCATGTACTGCAAATGCCGGTGTTGGAATTATTGAATATTATGAGCGCAAGGCTTTGGGTAAACACATCGATGCATCGAGGCTCTTTCTTTACAAGGCGACAAGAAATCTTCTCCATTGGACTGGAGATACAGGAACATTCCTTCGAACGACAATGGGGGCCATGGTGCTTTTCGGAGTTCCTCCTGAGGAATATTGGCCTTACATAATTGCCGATTTCGATAAAGAACCATCTGCGTTTTGTTATGCCTTTGCCCAAAATTATCAAACCATTAAATACTTCCGGCTTGATCCTCCTGTAACAAAAAAAGATGTACTTCTGAATAGAATCAAAACACTCATTGCATATGGTTTGCCCTCCATGTTTGGGTTTACCGTGTACAACTCTATTGGTCAAGCCGGGGATGACGGCAAGATCCCATATCCGTGTCCGGGAGAAAAAATCGCAGGTGGCCACGCTGTTGTAGCGGTTGGATATAATAACAAGATGAAGATTAAGAATACCATTTGTGGAAAGGAAACTGCCGGAGCATTACTTATCCGAAATTCCTGGGGTGCCGGATGGGGCGAAGGGGGTTATGGATGGTTGCCATATGATTATGTTCTGGATGGTTTGGCGATTGATTGGTGGACTGTATTGAAGAACGAATGGGTTGATACGGGACAATTCAAGCTTTAAGTACGAAACAAAAAAGGTTTAATTGAAGGAATGGGGTCGGATCTTATAGTTATTCTTGATTATTAAGATGCGGCTCTCCGGGGTTTTCTCATCTCCTTAACTTCAATTTATTGGATTGGATTAATTGTAATTTGGGAAGATCG
>JAHIYG010000197.1 GCA_018815265.1 Candidatus Altarchaeota archaeon
GTTAGTTTTTGAAAAAAACGAGCGAGAGTTATTTCGTAGGTTGAAAAAACCATACAAACCAGGTTCTTTTTCCAATACCCATAGAACAAATTTATTTTGCCCCGCTGAATATTCTTTTACCACTACTTTACCAATAATGGGTTTAGTGGATTCAGATTCGGTTATTTCATAGGATACACCGCCGATTGTTGATTTTGAAGTTTTCCGTACAGAAAACGATGAATCCCCGGTTGAATTCCCCAGAATATTCAATAGAGCATATACACCAACCATCACAAACACAACCATTAAAACCACTAAAATGCCTTTTTTCATTAGTATATCAAATACTATTTTTCAATCAGAGTTTATAAACAATAGGATAACTAAAGCAAAAGTGAGAAAATATGTAAAAGCATCCCAGAAAGGTCATTTTAGCCAGAAATACGTGGAAGTCGATGATTTAGCTCACAGTAATGCAAGGTTAAGTAAGAGATAGAGTAATCCCTCCAAACCCAACAGTCCATTGCGTAAATAATTGAAGTTAGAGCTGTTTGATGCATTAAAAACCTGAATTGCACGGATGATATTCAACAATATGGCTACAACAAACCAAGGAGCATATTCCGGGAGATAAAACAATAAAAAAGAAAAGGATAGGGCGATAAGAGCTGAGAAATAGATCAATAATTTTTTTATTCGTGAAGTACCAACTACAAAAGCAGTTGTCTTCCTTCCAGTTCTTAGGTCAATCTTCAGATGGCTCAACTGATGAATCAATTCATAATAACCAAAGTAAAGGCCAAACAAAGAAGCCAAGATTATACCGAGGAAATTGATTGAATCAGCAATGAAAAAAACCTGAAATGACATGAGAGTCAATGATAGAGAGTTAAATAATACGTCCCAGAATGGACGGTTTCTAAAGCGAAATGGGGGCACACTATATAGTGAAGTCAGTAAAATGCAAAGATAGGTCATTAAAAAAAATGTCGATGAGAATAACAATGGAAATGATAACAGGATAATGAACAGTGGAAGGATAACATATGCTATTTTAACATTTGGAGAGTGTATTTTTGAAAAGTAATTTTTTTCATTTTCAATGATATTATCGAACATGTCATTCAATGAGAAAGCATAGCAGTATGTAGCAGCAGTAATTAGGAGTATATAGACTGTTTTCACGTGAAACAATTCTAAATCGGTGAAAGTTAGTGCAATAACCACAAGGCCTAGATTCTTCACCCAGCCACTTATTCTGTATACCCTCAGCCCATTAAACAAAAATTTAAAAATATTTTTCATACATTCTTTTTCTCGACTGATATGACGAGTATCCAGCCACTAGCCGGTCATACACTAAGTTCGCAATCATTTGTACCCTATGCCCCACTGAAACATCACATAATAGCAACGAGCATGCATACAAGAGCACCCTATAAACACCATAACCTCTGGGATAAAAAGAATATGAACGCTTGATACAATACTCAAATAGGTCTTCAATGTTTTTTTCACATTGAAGTGAATTTTTGATGTTGCAAAATTCAGCGCGATATAGGTTCATGTCTTCTTTCTTGTCAATATTTGAAGTGCCAGAGATGTCACAACCAGGAAATGGATCCAACATAAATGGTACTGGCCGGAACCTGCAATTCCCACCAGAGTATCTTTGGAGAGCGTCAAAAAAGTTATCTATGTCTTTTTTTATTTTAGGAACATTATGTATTTCAAGTGCATTGACGATAAGATACACGCGAACCGTGAAGGGATACACACATATTCGTTTTAGGAACTGCTTGATTTTTTGTAAGCTGATATTTGTTTGCATGCAATTATGAAATGCTTCGTCAGTCGACTGCACCCCCACAGAAACCATCGTGACATTCATTTCCTTGAGCAATTCCAAGACTTCGGAATCCATAATGCTATTTAAGTCTGCCATTAAGCTATATTCCAGGTTATGGAGGTTATTTTTCCTCAGACCACCCATTAGCTTGGATAGATAGCCCTTATTCAACGGAAAATTATCATCCCTAAAAAATATCTTTTTATATCCAAGCCGCTTCATTTGAGAGATTTCATCGATAACAGCGTCGACATTTCTCAACCTCAATTTTCCACCATAAAAGTTTTTTATTGTGCAGAATGAACAGTTCTTAAAGCATCCCCTTGATGCAAGTATTATTGGGACTTTAAAGCGGACTCCACTCCGCAGTGGGAAGGGTAGAGAGTCCAAATCCCGTATCAATTTTCTTCTGCCAGTATACTTTATCTTAGAGCCTTTTTTGTATGCTATCCCAGGAATATTATCTATTCCTGAGTTTGCTTTCCTGTTTAGGAACTCCTCGAAAGTCTTCTCTCCCTCGCCGATAAACACATAGTCAAAAACATTCGTTTCTTCAAGGATATGCCTCCATTGGAATGTGGGATAGTATCCCCCTAATATGATTGGAACATCGATGAGCTTTTTTATTTCAATTGCTATCTTTTCGGACTGAGGATAGTGGGGTGTTGCAGCACTGATTGCAACCAGGTCAGGTTTAATTGATTTCAATGCCTTTTTTACAGTGGTAAAATGCAAGTTTTCAACAAAGGAAACGTGGCCGTTTTTCTCTGCCACAGCCGCTAGATATAGTATGCCCAAAGGCATCGGTGAAAACAAGTCCTCATCTACCACACTGAATATTTTCTGAATTATTGTAGAGGAGGGCTCTATTAAAGGGTTTACAAACAAAATCTTCATATTAACTATACCTAATTTCCTCGATTAAGTTAAGGATTAAATCATATGTCGAGTACATATAATTGCAGTTAAGAGCCTTGCAACCCATATTGCAGGAGTTGATTCGTTGTGTGATATCTTTTCTAAGGATACCCTTCCAGGCATCTCCAATATCTGCATCATCGATTGTAGCGAATGGCTCCATCGCATAGCACAGCCTCATATTTCCTGATGAATCTATTTTTACTGTTTCACCAGTGTCACAGGAAAACATTCCATTGAATTTGTCAGGAGATGCGTAATAGGATTGTATTGCAGATAATTGTTTGAATGAATTGTGTATTGGAACACCCCTAGTTTTCAGCCGTATAATCGTGTCAAGCGCTTTTTCAGACTCTTCGATAGTGGGCCATAATAATGACTTAGCCCTCCAATCCGGGGCAGACTCTAGGCTATAATTCAGATTCTTCCAAAGTGCTTGGAGGATTATGCCATCAACGCCTAACGATTCAAAGAAAATAAGCATTTCTTCAACAGATGAGAGATTAGTTTTCATTAATATCGTCTGGACATAAACCCCCGTGTTATGTTTAAAGGACCTTATGTTTCTTAATCCGGCAACAGCTCTTTCAAAACAACCCCTTCGACCCCTGGTTTCATCATGTACATCAGGTATGTGGGAGTCAAGGGATACTATGAGCTTATCAAGCCCTGAACCAACAATATTTTTTGTCTGCTCTTCATCCATGAAAAAACCGTTTGTTATCAAGGTGGCCGACAGACCCAATTGCTTTGCACAGGATATTATTTCGCAAACATCATCCCTCAAGAGAGGTTCCCCGCCAGTGATAGTTAAATGATAACAGCCCAGAAATTTCTTCATCCTAGATAATGATTCCATTATCTTTTCGGTTGTCATGTCATGTGATTTAGTGTTTTTCCAGAAGTCACAGTGGACACACCTCAAACAGCATTTGTTAGTTATATCGATTGATACTTGGGCAGGGTTATAAAATCTTGAGTACAGATTTATATTTGCCGACTTGAATAGTTTATTTGTGACTTTATGGACTCCAATACAGATAGTGTTTTTGGAGAATTTCATATGAAGACAATAGACTTGCATTGATATTAAATGGTATAAAAAAAGAATAGAATACCCTTATGACATGGAACCGTTAAGATTCTTTAAAAAAAGTTTGAGGGCTTTGAACACGGCCATTAGAATAAGAAACGGTGCTAGAGTACCTTTTAGGATAACCCACATAACAACTACAAGATGTAACCTAAGATGCAAATATTGTGGACGGTGGAATTCAGAAAAAAAGGACATGTCCACTGGGGAGATTTTAAGTGCAATGGACGAGTTCAGTTCTGCGGGCACTAGAGCATGGGATTTCTCAGGGGGTGAGCCATTGATTAGAGAGGATATTGGAGAGCTAGTGGATAAAGCATATGAGCTTGATTTTTCCTGCGTCCTGGTGACTAACGGCACATTACTGAAGGAGCGTCTTGCAGACGTTAAGAAAATAAAAAAAATTGGAGCCATCAATATCTCCCTTGACGGGCCGAAAGAGATACACGACATCATCAGAGGAAAGGGATCGTTTGACAGGGCATTAGAGGGCATAAAATACGCAAAGTCAAAAGGCTATAAGGTTCATTTGAGTTCTGTGATTTCAAGGGAAAACACACAGAAAGGCTGTAAATCCTTATTTGACCTTTTTGACATTGCCAAGGGTTTAGACTGCCCGATTTATCTCCAGCCAGTTTATAACAGCAGGTACAACCATGAAAAATTTCCCTCTTTGATTCCTGATGAAAAAGACCATAAAAAGGCCATCAACCTGATAAGGGCCTTTAAATATGATAATCCAACTCTAAACCAAACCTCTGAAAGAACGCTTCGTTGGTTTGAGGGAGCGTTTTCAGATGAGCAGAAGTGGGACTGCCTTGCTGGGAGGGCATATGCTTTTCTTTTTCCTGACGGAGTTGTTGCCCCCTGTTTTTTTAAGGAGGATAAGGGGATTAATGGATTGGAAAATGGTTTTTCAAAAGCATTTCAGATGCTTGAACTACCTGATCCAATGTGCAAGTGCATGATAACATGCTGTGTTGAAAGCAACTTCCAGTATGGACTCTCGATTTCAGAGGTAGAAGCGCAGATAAAAAGGTTTTTCACTAATAAGTGATGCCATGAAAGTCGCATTGATTAGTCCGTTTGACATCCATACTTATCCACTTAATCTGGGATACTTGGCTTCTTCGATATGTGAAGAACACGATGTGATAATATTTGATTTGGCGTTGATACAAGACGAGGAAAGATTACATAAGAAAATTAAAGAGTTCAACCCAGACATCGCAGGATTCACGACAAATACACCATATATTAAAAAAACACTGGAGCACATAAGGGTA
>JAHIYG010000198.1 GCA_018815265.1 Candidatus Altarchaeota archaeon
ATAGTGTCTGGTTTAGGCAATAGATAAACCCCCTCTTTAGCCTCTAACGTCGAATCTTCTGAATTATATGGGGGCATGTTGTGTAGATGTAGCACAACCAAGAAAATAAGAAGTGATAGCAGCAACAAAATATGCTTTAAAGCCATGATTAAAGGATATAGCCAAACTACTAAATAAAGTTTGCAGTTTGTATATGCTAGTAAAGCGCCATATCTATCCCCCAACTAGGGCGGTTTACTTCGCATATAAAGGGCAGTTAATAAATATTTCCTTGATGAACGTACTTTTTGTCATAGCCCAAAAGGATTTTAGAGATGAAGAATACCAGATACCCCGTCAGATAATAGAAGAAACCGGGGCGAAAATATCAGTAGCCAGCCCACAAGGCGGAACATGCACTGGAACACTCGGAGCAACCGTTGAAGCAGACTACATGATAGATGAAGTAAATGAGGATGACTACAACGCCATCGTGGTAGTCGGGGGTTCAGGCAGCAAAAAACAGCTTTGGAACAACAACAGACTAAGGGAGATAGTCAGTGTAATAAACTCCAAAAAAGGAGTAGTCGCTGGAATATGCCTTTCCTCAGTCGTATTAGCCAAGGCAGGAGCGTTAGATGGTAGAAATGCAACAGTATTTGAGACGCCTGAAACACTGGAGGAATTGAGGAATTTCGGGGCAGAATACCTGAAAAAAAGCGTTGTAGCAGACGGCAACATCGTAACTGCATCAGGGCCAGAGGCAGCAACGGAATTTGGCATGAAGGTAGTTGAAAAACTGGCTGCAGCCTGATTTTTAAGCCATAAAGACTTATTATGAGATGTCTATGGGCCAAGTAGAAACACTCATGGTTGTGGTATTGATCGTCTTAGCAGGGCTTCTAGGATTGCTTCTTGGAGGTTCAGGCGCATGGTTTCTAAAGCCTTCAGGAGAAAGTAAAGTCATAGACAAAGTATTGAACAAATATGTCTGCGCAGATGGAACAGTCAAAAACACACAAGCAGAATGCCCAAAGGTGAAGTCAGACGGGAAGATAGAGTGCCCCCCCTGCACTGGATCCAGTAGTGGAAACCCAAATGATTTCATATACACTCGCTGCGACTGCAGTAAATGTGCAACAGACTGCGGAACAGGAGCGGCAGGTGGAGTGACAACGACAACCATATGGCAGCCAACATGCAAGAGTTGTAATTCAGACCTAGACTGCGGGGAAACAAAAGAGGAGTACGCATGCACGAGCTGGAAGGAGAGAAAACTCATATACACTCCAAAATGCGACGACGGATGCTGTCTTTTCACGCAGCAGATAATACCAATCAGAAGCTGTACAGACAACGAGAGATGCGACAACGGCAGATGCACACTAGTCACAGACACTGGAGACTGATAGATGATTTTTATACTTTGAACCAGATGAGTAAATTATGAGGGCTACATATGCCATTACTGTCATAGCCCTGATGATTTTCCTCTCAGGATGCACCATAGAAGAAGAGAAAGTAAAATCTGAACCAGCAACCACTTCAAGTATTTCCCAAACCACAACAACTTATCAGTCAACAACCACTACAGAGGAGGAATCGACTACCAGCAGCACAGTCGTGGAAGTGATGACTGCATCGGTTCTAAGGGACGGATGCGAATGCATGCAGTGGGTCTGTCCAACGCAGGAGTCCGCAGATGAAGAGGACATATCAACAACGACGTCAACGACTTGCATAACCGTAGAAGATGATGAATACATCCCGCGGAGACGCTACTACAATATCAAGATAACTGATGGAAGATTCCGGCCAGACGAGATAAAAGCATTCCTTGGCGACACTATAATAGCCAATATAACAAGCAAGCAGGGACTGCACAGAATCAGGGAAACATACTCGAACAAGACCATAATCATAAAGCCTGACGAAAGCTATGAACTGATTTTTTATGCATTAAGGACGGGGCAACACTTGATGACATGTAATCCGTACTGCATCGACCCGATGGAGGCTAAAATAATAGTTGAGAACCCAACGTACAAAATATGCAGTTAAACAACCGAATTATATACCATCAGGTTAATGTATAAACATATGCCGTATAGACTGCTCATTAAATGGATTATGAAAATGTTCCGCCTGAGGAGGAACGTCAGATTAGGCATATACGGCCCGCCAAACACCGGGAAAACAAGCCTTGCAAACAGAATAATATCTGATTTCATAGGAGAAGGCGAATGGCAGGTGTCACCGCTACCCCATGAGACTCGCAAAATACAAAAATTTAAAGAGATAGTGCTGAAGTCGGAATCTGGAAAAACCCTGGAGATAGACATGTTTGACATGCCAGGCATACAGTCACACAAAGAACTGCACACAGACGCTCTGGAAGAGTTCTTCGATGCAGGACTATCAAATGAAGATGCTACAAAGAGATTGATTGATGCAACAGACGGGATTGCAGAGGCCATAAGGTGGATGTCCAGGATAGATAGTGCAGTGGTTGTTTTGGATTCTACGCAATCCCCACATACAAAAGTCAACGCACTATTGCTTGGAGTGCTTAAAGCACATAAAGTCAAGGTCGTTATTGTAGCAAACAAGATAGACCTGCCAAATGCAAAGCCAGATGACATTAAAAAAGCCCTGCCAAACTACCATGTTGTTGAGATATCTCTCAAAGAGGGCACAAACATATACAAACTATATGAGGCAGTGACCCACCATCTAAAGTAGGTTTAACCGCAGCTTGATCATGGTAGCTGCCGTCTTTACCCCATCCCATACATTAATCTTCTTTTTCTCCTTCTCCCTTGCAAAATACTTTATAGGTAACTCAAGGATTTTATGTCCGTTTTTAACGAGTTTAGCTGATATCTCCCCCTCAATCTCAAATCCGTCAGATGATAGTTTAAGGCTGCGAAACACATCAGCACTCGCCAATTTATAGCATGTTTCAACATCCGTGAGCCGAGTAAAAAACAAGGCATTAAAGCATAGATTCAGTATCTTGTTCCCCACATAAAAGAGCATCGACTGATTTTTGGATTCACCCATAAAACGGCTGCCGTAGACGACAGAAGCCTGCCCCTCGACTAACGGCTTCAATAAATCCCTTATTTGGACGGGATCATATTCCAAGTCCGCATCCTGTATGACCACAAAGTCGCCTGACGCCTTCTCCATCCCGTACCTTATCGAATACCCCTTACCTTTGTTTTTGACGTTAGAAAATGATTTGACTTTTTTGTTTTTTGAGGATATTCCCTTCATTATTTCCAATGTATTGTCTGTTGAGCCGTCGTCAACCACCAAAACCTCCAAATCCATTCCATAGTCTATATCCAAAACCATTTTGATAGCGTCAGCTATGGTTTCAGACTCATTATATGCAGGCATAACAACAGACAACTTCAAATTACAAACACCTCAACCATAGTAATTAGCCAAAAACATATTTATACACAATTAAAGATTTATGAAGGTTAGCATAGCAAGATAGAGTAGATAGACTCCGGTTAACGCTAGAAGAGATGATGTTGCAGCCTCTATCATCTTCTGCCTCTTAGCGAGCCATTTCCTGAACGCATACTCTGAAATCAGACCCATAACAATCAGGGGGGAAGACAAGACAGACGTGAATACCAAAACCAGGGAGACGCCTTGGAGTATGGTTTCTGTCCTTGAGATGAGAGGTAGGAAAAACGCTATCAGGAACGGGAGATTGCAGGGGCTCACGACGGTTGCGAAGAAGACACCAGACAGCAAAGCCCCGAATACAGAGTCTCCAACCTTAGGGTTAAAATGCATTGTCCTCGAGAAAAAATCCAACCATCCAATATTCTGAAGGGAAAATGCAAAACAAACCAATGCCGCGAAGAAATAGAGCGCGACATACGCCTTCCCCAGAGTCTCATCCATTACAATGCCCCCCACAGTCCTCAGCAACAGAGCAAGCAACAGATAGACTATGGCATACATCAGGGCATGACCTGCTGTGAAAGCCAGTACCTTGGCCTTTTTCGAGCCGCCTTTTGATAGTACACCCAAGAGGACAGGATAAATCGGAAGCTGACATGGGCTCACAGCCACCGCCATGCCAAATGAGACAGTAAGCAGCACCAGGTCTATCATGTTAGTTCACACCACATCCCGAAGCCCTTTTGATCATGTCCTTGACTTTATCCATTGAAACCATCCCGCTTATCTTGAACAAACCATATCTTCCCTCAACAACTATCGTCGGTAAAAGCCCAGGCAAAACCTCTTCAGGATGGATGACTGCACTGAGTTTTTCATACACAACGCATTCCCTGTTGTCGTCGACCAGCTTATTCAGCCTGGGCCGGACAGAAGCACATATACTGCACGACGATGACCCATAAAACCTAACGCTCGCCTTGCCGGAGCCTATTGCTTTCTGTCGTTCGCCAGGGCTTAGTTTTATGCTGGTCTCCTTTGAATTACCATATGTGGTTTTGTCCACGTCAAATTTAACTGAAACATTCTTGAAACCATGCCTTGAAACGATAACCTCGTATTCCCCGCCTGAAACAGACAAAATGCTATAGGTGTCTGAATGCGTCTGATCCCGCAGTAAGCCGTTGAGGTATATCACATATGGTTGGTCTGAACTCCTGCTGGAGGACATGTTGATATACACGTCATCCAAGTGGTAAATGTTTTTTGGAGAATAAGTAACTGATATAACTCCTGGCAGAGTCGATGTAGTGGTTTGAATCTGTGTCGTGGATGCAAATATCGATGACGTGGTGGAGGATGTCGATGATGTGGTCGACACTAGTGTAGATGATGTCGTAGTTTGCGGGGGAGTTTGCAGTTGGCTTTCTGCATAAATCAGGGCTCCAACCAATACAGAGAAAACAAAAACCATGAAAGCCAGGAAAGCAAGTGTTGCAAACATGCTTGGGTTCATTTATTATCCTCTTAAACATAGTTGACAGACGCCAACTCTTTCCTCAGATACATTCAAAAATATTGTTGTGCGTAGGTCGCCCGCTGAAAAGCTGATGTTTTCACCACCTTGTAGGTACTTTGTGTCAATCTTTATTAGAATTCGTTGGGAAGACGATGGTGGCATGTCAACTAGTTTTTCAGAAACTGAAACGTTTTGGTTGCTGGATATACGAGCATCAACTGGCACACCAAATATGGGATATGACCCCTGGTTGGTCAAATTGACAGGTATACTTTGCGAAAACACATTCCTCATCTTCTTAACCTCTACTGAAGTTGGAGCTATTACTTTGATGGAGGATAAAAGGCTGTTGGTTACCGACCTGTAAACTTCAACCCATCCGTCAGCCCATGCCCTGCGAGTATCTTGCGCTCCGTAACCTGAGAAGAGGAATATGCTCTGATTAGGTGTGTAAACGTCTTTTTTCAAAAATATTTTTGACGCATAGGGATTCATAAGCATTTTTTTCTCTGCATCTGAGAGGAGTGTCGATGTAATTTCCACAACGCCCTCCGGAGAGTTATGACCACCTAAGATGATAATATTCGATTTGTTCTTGAACATGTCGAACGTAGATGCGTTAAATTTGTGCACTAGGATGTCCTTCGTGCTGAGGATACTGTATAATTCAGCTGCATTTTCTGAATCTATTGAATTCCCCAAAACTGCCACCTCCCCTCCTGAAAACCCCTGGACTGCCAAAGACATGCAGAATAACAAGAAAATTGATTTTTTCATTCTCTTCCATTAACCGCTGAGGGTGCCGCACCCCACTAGACTTTCAAAAGATTTCACGCTGGGGACGAGGTATGCTATGCCTCCCTTCACCACAACAGGGTACCCAACAGCCTTATACGGTCTGTTATCAAATAAGAGGCTATCGTCATCGATATATGACCGGATGATATCTTCACAACCCTCCTTATCGTCTCCGACACAATATTGAACAGGAAATAGGGCGATGTAGTCTCCGAGGTAGAGTTCAAGCGACTGAGACGGCATCGTGTTACCTAAATATATTTTTTCAACCCTTCCAGACATACAGTCTGCAATAAGGTACATAGACAAAGTAGTAGTTGTCGTTTCATACACTGTTGAAGAGGTAGATGATGTTGAGGTCGTAGAAGATGATGTAGAAGTAGTCACCGGCAAAGTAGACGTAGACTCAACCAAAGTAGACGTAGACCCATGCAAAGTAGACGTAGACTCAACCAAAGTAGACGTAGAC
>JAHIYG010000199.1 GCA_018815265.1 Candidatus Altarchaeota archaeon
CTTTCATCTTTTAATGTGTCATAATCGACAGTCACAGAGTACGGCACACCTATCTCATCAGCCCTCGCATACCGTTTCCCGATGCTTCCTGCATGGTCTACAAATACATACACTCCCTTTTTCCTCAGCATATCAAATACTTCATCAGCACTCTCTTTCAAACCGTCCTTTTTCACGAGCGAAAAAACCCCCGCTAAATACGGCGCCACAGCCTTCGGGAACCTGAAATACGCCCTGTCGCTTTCCTCGGCATAGCATGATTCTAAAACACAGTATATCGGCCTGTCTATTCCATAAGCCACTTCAACAACATGCGGCACAAACTTCCTACCATCCACATTAACCTGCATGTCCTGTTTGCTGGCCTTCATATGCTGGCTTAAGTCGTAGTCGCTCCGGTCTGCAATGCCAACCAACTCAATATTTCCGAATACATCGCTCACATACTCGACATCCCAGGTGTCCGAAGAGTAAAAAGCCCTCTCATCCTCGCGATGCTGCCTGAGCGTCAGCCTCCTCGCATCTACTCCCATGTCAGTGAAGACCTCAATCGCCTTACCCAATTGCAAAGCTATAAACACATTGTCTATCATGCCCTTTCTATATGCTTCCCTGATGCTTAACTCCCAACTACTGTCCTTTTTATCTGTTATTTTTACTGCGACATCATAGAGGTCATCCTCTGTGCACATCGCATTATCCTGCGGGTCTGTGAAAAACTGTATCTCAGCCTGGTTGAACTCACGTAGGCGCAGCATCCCCTGCCGGGGGGATATCTCATTCCTGAAAGAATGCCCAATCTGTATAACTCCAAACGGCAGCCTCCGCCTTGCAAACTCCCAAAGGCGCCTAAACGCCAAATACGTCGTCTGAGCGGTTTCAGGCCTCAAATAAGAAGTCTTCCTCCTCTTACCTGTCCCGCAGGAAGTCTGAAACATGAGGTTGTATTTGAAAGGCTCGCCAAGCTCGCCTTTACAAGCCTGACATTTTATGCCCCCCTCCACAAGCAACCCCTTAATATCTTCGACAGGTTTGCCCTCAGCATTCACTCCTGTTTCCTCCAGCAGTTTATCTGCACGATACGCTTCAGAGCATTTCATGCACTCCACCATGACGTCTGCAAAGCCTCCGACGTGGCCGGACGCAATCCAAACCTCCTCAGGGCTCACTGTAGGGCACTGTACCTCATAGCATCCCAACCCAACTATATAGTGCCTCCTCAGTACCTCCTCAATATTCTGCTTTATCCTTGAGCCTACCGGTCCATAATCTATGAATCCGCTCAAACCACCGTATATCTCAAAGGACGGATATACTATGCCCCTTCTTTTTCCAATGTCTAAAATCCGATCATATGCTTCAGTCATCTCATACCCTACTCATTCTTTGCCCGCTCCTGTTCTATGAGCTTCTTAAGTTCATCATCTACTCTCTCCTTGGTTTCTTGCTTGGACTGTAAATCCATCATGTCCCTCTCTCGCCTGAGCATATCCTCCTGGTCTGCTTTTCTGCGCTCTAAGTCGAATTCTATGTTTTTCCTCCTCCTCATGACCTGATAAAGCGCAAGACCTGGTATTACCACTATGGCTGCAATGAAGAGAATCATCATCATGAACTCATGATTTTTCTCTTCTATCCTCTCATTTGCTATCTGTATCAGTTTGCTGGATTCATTCACCCCCAAGCTGTAGTTTATCTCTTTATACAGGGTATATGAGTTTGTCGCAGCAGCCAATGCATTATCAAATGAGTCATAGCCCATGTACTCTCTTGACTTTCCAAAAAGATTATTTGCCTGCTCCAGCTTGCCCATTCCTAACTTGATATTTTCAATCAATGCCTGCGCCTCAGCTGCTTTATCACCCTTTTTAATGTTTGTGTATATCGCATTAGCTTTGTTCACCTCAAATATCGCCTCATTGAAGTTGGCAACGCTATAGTGTAAGTATGCATTCTTCATAGCTTCATCTGCGTCAGTCATCTGTGAGGATTTGAGGTTTATCTGGTTAAGTAAGGTTTCAGTCTTTGAAAGGCCGACGAACTTGTTCAGACTTGCAAATATTCGGCGGGCATTTTCGGCATAGCTTTTCGCATCACTTAATTCATTGTTCAAATAATGGTCTTGTGCTTTCCTATAGTACTCCTCAGCAGTTTGTTCATTGTTTAATTCTGTGCAGACTGTCGTTATCCTCTTGAAAACAGCGTCCAACTCCATAAGTAACGACTCATAAAAGCGCGTTTCAAGCCGTTGATTGACTGGGAGCTCCTTTTCCTTTTCATATGCTTCATTCCTCATTGAGTCAAGTATTCCCTTGGCTTTCTGAGCCCTGTCTGTTGCGTTTACACAGTCAGGTATAACCGAGAAGAACTCAGCCTCCTTCTTATACTGGTCTGCCTGCCTCCTCATGAAATCCTTTTTATTATCTATGCGCTCCTGGCATTGTGTGGAGATGGAAGTTGATGATATGCTCCCTTCCTTGTCAGCTATGGAGTCATAAAGGCGTTTGGCGTCTGAAGATATCAACACGCACCTTTCATAATCCTCCTGCGTAAACGCCTTAATTGCCTGGTCATATGCAGCCTTCGCCTCAGCCCTTAAGGTGTTGATTTTTGAGTTGACTGACGTCAAAAGCTCTGATGACTTGTCGATGCCAGGCTGATATGGGCAGCTTATGAATTTTGCAGAGGCATTTGTAACAAAAATCTGGGCCTTCAAAAAGTTGCCGTTGAAAAACTGTGTCTGGGCATTTTGATACTGTTCCTCAGCATCCCGTATACAGACGTTCAATCCGCTTTCTATGTTTTTCCTAGCCCCATTTAATATGTCCTCTGACTTCAGCAGCCCGGAGGAACCAACAGTCCCCCCTATGCTTTGATACAGTTTCTTCGCTTTTTCCGCGAAATAAATCGCCTTATACATCCCATCTATGTTTCCTGAATCCAGGAGATAATAGCTTCCAGCTATGTTGTAGTATATCTCTGCAAGTTGGTTGCTGGACAATATTGACTCCATGTTGAATATGACTCCCTCAGCCCTTTTTACTCCCCAGTCATCTTTTGTCCTGTTGTAGCTCATAAGTG
Source organism: Candidatus Altarchaeota archaeon (assembly GCA_018815265.1). Classification (GTDB taxonomy): domain Archaea; phylum Altiarchaeota; class Altiarchaeia; order IMC4; family SCGC-AAA252-I15; genus JAHIYG01. Next base: position 3,082 of record JAHIYG010000199.1, read on the forward strand.
CTAAGTGGCAGCTTTTCAAGGCATTTTGATAGTCACCGGATCGGAAGTAAACATCTGCAGTCTTCATAAGGCTGTCTGCTTCAAAGCTTTCAGGCGTGCTCTTCTGTGCTGTTGAATTCAAGGTCCAAAACAAAAAAATACAGCATATCAATGCATACTTACTTCTGTTCATTTTTTACTTCCTCCTCATTTTTTTTCTCATCTATAAAATCGCTTCCCCACCCCTGAGTTAATGACTCTATCGTCCTGTTATCTTTTGGCTTCTTCTTTTTTCTTGAGTATATAATGTAAGCCCCGATTAAAACTACTATCCCCACCACAATAACCATTGTGCTAGTTATACTGCTGGATTCATCCTCGAACTGTATAGACGTTGCATTCACTGCTACTGTTGCATGAGTCCTATAAATCTCGATTGCTTTTTCAATCTCCAACTCTAGTAATTCGCACTTTACAACTCCTTCTCTGTCGCGGTACTTTTCATACATCTCTTTCGCCCGCTTAGTATATAATTTTGCGTTTTCATAGTCCTGCTGGTAATAATACTCCCGCGCTTTAACCAGGAATATGTCTGCCTCCTCAATGGCTCTCTCAGCCATTAGGTCATCTACCCGCCTTATAAATGATTCGCATTCAGCCACGTTTCTTTCATCGCCTAATTTGACATAGAGGACTTTCGCGTCTTCCATGTATTTTTTTGCCTTGGGAAAATCAGACATCAGAAAAGCATGCTGTCCCAGGTTAAACAATTTTTCTGCCTGTCTTTGCGTGTTATACTCCTCGTTTATTTCATAGCCTATCGCCACTCCATCTGTCGTAACCACTGATACCTGTTTCGAACCTGAGGGGCCGCCAGAACCCCCTGCAACGGCTTGTAAGGGCTTGCCACTTGAATACCTCCACATATACTCTCCATCTAAACTAAGCAGGTATATTGAGCCAGACGAAGTCGCAACAAGTATGTCGTCTCTTGTGTCTAAATCCATGTCCTCAAGTGATATGTCCTCAGCCGCTCCATCTAGGAAATACTCCCATTTTATGCTGCCCTTGTCGTCTATTGCAAGGACCTTGTTTTCCCTGCAAGCTATCAGGAATTCAGGCTGTCCATCGTTGTCGATGTTTGTCTTCTCAGAATCCAGTATGTCACATTTTGGGTCTATAGTCCATGAGATGTTGACGTACCTGTCAATCAAGTAGAATCCTATTTTTGAATTGCTGTTTATTTGCATCAATTCAATCTTGAATAGCTGGTTAGACTCAGTCATCACCATGATGCCTGCTTCACTTCCTTTGGTGCTGCCTGTTTCATATATGAACTTAGTGCCCTTCTTTAGGGTAGTCAACTCAGGTTCTAAGTCTATATTGCCTGCTAAGACACTGTTTGAGTTTATGACGTAAACTCCGTCCGAACCTGCAATCACATCTAATTTACCATCGCGGTCTATGTCATATGCTGCAACGTCTCCTACCTCCTTGAAGAATGTCCCCCCGCCCTTTCCAGGGTATTCCCAGATTTTTTCTCCGTGATTACCTTGTAAATACACCTTCTGCTCTGATCCGCTTAGTATCTCATAGTATTTGTCTCCTTCAATATCTACTACTTCCAATGTATTTGTCAGGGCTGTTGAACTGAACTCCCTCAAGAGGTTTCCTTTGCTGGATATTATCTTTACGCTGCCGCGCTGTATCTTGTTGAGTTTTTCCCCGCTTGTGATGATGAACTCTGGAATTCCGTCATTGTTTAGGTCAAATATCGTGGCAGCCCTCACATGGTCGTCTATGCCGTATGCGCCATATAACGATCCGTTTTGCCTGTAAAGATGTAGTCTGTTTATTTTATTTGCATTGCTGGTGGAAGCCACACCAGCTGTGACTATTGCGGTTTCCCCGTGGCTGTCCAAGTTCAAGTCTTCCACCCAAATGCCTACGATATCAATTCGATCGTCCATTGAGGGGGCAAGAGAGTCGTTCCATACTTGCTTTAGGACTTCAGCTTGCTGCGCGTCGACAACGCCAAATAAAACAATCACTAGGACAATGGAAACGACAAGTGACCTCATATGTCAAATAATTGGAAA
>JAHIYG010000200.1 GCA_018815265.1 Candidatus Altarchaeota archaeon
AGAAATTTCAGTTGTGGAAACTGTGGAAAACCTGCGGTTTACCACAGTTTCCACAACTTCTACTACGACTGCTTTTACCTTTTGGACTATGGAAAAATCTCCGGCGATCCCTATGGAATTAATTATGGCGTTGAGGCCACGAGATAAAAACTTTCGCATTCAAAAGAGAATACGAGCTCAAAAAGCTTACCAGAGCCAAAAAATTCGATCTACACAAAAGTCATTAAATAAGTAAAAAAGCAACAGCAGGTGATAATCCGAAATATACATGCAAAGAAAAAGGGAGTGGAATAGACATCGTACCCCCCTGTAGTTGAATTAGCAAGTTTTTTATTTAGCAAAGCATCAAGATCGACTGGTGGCAACATGAGAGCATCTTTTGTTAAGTATGGCCGTTTTTCTTTAGCCAATTGCCACGGGCTTTTGTTTTCTTTGTAAGTATTGGGCCTTTCGAGGTTGAAGAATAACTGATATGTGTAAGCTTTTTGCATAAAGTCGCACCTATCGGCGAATTTTTCTATCTCATAGAATTCGATTTCGATAAGGGTATGGACAGTTTCGACGTCATACTGGAACGTGTGAGCTCCGGGTGGGATTGTGCTATGAATAAGGCCAGCAGATTCGATCCGTTTTTTAAGATTTGGTTTCGCCTTGCAAAATTTTCGATTCCCCCTAGGGGGAATCTTCCTAAAGACCTTGCTCTTGACAATAAGCTCTTTTAAAGTCCGAAAGCTCTCGGAACTGATCCTTTTAATCTTTCTAATCCCTACGGGAAGGGGGGGGGGACGATCTACCCATTCCCGTACATGCAAAGAAGATTAATAGACTCAAACTACGTTTTATGATAAAATCACTAGTGTCCAGTTATCAGTCAAATAGCAACAACTGGTTAAAAATATCGTAAGCATCCGTCCCTACCAAGACAAATTGTGATAATCTTAGCACCGTAATTTAGCCAGAGGAGGTGCATTATGAAATTCAGGCAGAGGAACGGAAAAGACTAGTGGCAGAGGCATATTGATGGCCAGGCTAAAAGCGGACTGAGTGTAAAGGAATATTGTAATGAAAACGGGATAGAGAAATCCTGTTTTTATGGATGGAGCAGACGTTTAACAGCCGCGGATTGCCGGCAAAGAAAATTTGAGCGTATTGACATAGGCATGCTTGATGCCGCTGCTGATCGTGTGAGCATAGTCACGCCTAATGGATTCCGTGTGGAACTTGCGGCATATATAAATACAAAGACACTGTTCAGTCTATGCCGGGATCCGGGTAAACAGTGATAGTAGACTTTCAGAGACGGCGTATATTCCTGTACAGGGAAGCCTGCGATCTGCGCCGTTCGTTTGATCGGCTGGCTGCGATGGTGCGGGAACATCTGGTTGAGGACCCGTTCATATTTGTAAATCGGCGGCGGAATATGCTGAAGGCATTTTACTGGGATATTGACGGCTACGCTTTATGGCAGAAGCGTCTGGAGTGTGGACGGTTCTGCCTGCCCGGAGGCGTGGAGAACGAGCTCAAGCGTCTGTACTGGGTACACCTGCTGGAAGGGGTCCGCGTAAGTCGCCTCGTTTTCTTTTTTAGATTGGCGCTATCGGCCGGAGAGGGTCATATCCAAAAACGGGCATATGGTATAATAGAGATATGATGAATGAACTTACTGGCTTGATAGAACAGAACGCGTATCTTACGGAGCAGATTGAAATGCTAAGTAAATGGTAACGCTCAAAACCTGTAACATTGTGTAGAGACTGTGCTCTATTTTTAGCTGTTTTTTGATAATCGGGACATTTTTGTTCTATCTTATTATGTTTAGGCACATTACGTTAAATATTAAAAAACAACCGGACAGTAGTGTGATAAAATAATAAATATATCATATATTGTTATAAATTTGTCTTTCTCATATTAATAGGAGGTAGCATATGAACATACAAAGTCGACTTTTTAAAATAATTGCGGTATTAATATGTTTTAGTTTTTTTGAATATCAGGTGGGGGTTGCTTTGCCTGAAATTCAGGAAATAGTTTCTGGCACTGTTTCCTTAGATGTTCCGGACGATAAAACAATGAATATTACCGCTTCAGCGGACAGTATAATTAATTATAAGTCCTTTAGTATCGCTGAAGACGAAAAGGTTATGGTTACGCTTCCATCTACAAGTGACGCTATTTTAAACAGAGTAACTGGCGGTATTCCCAGCGAACTCTTTGGAGAGCTTTTATCTAACGGGATATTTTTACTGGTTAATTCAGCGGGTATTCATGTGGGTGAAACAGCCACGATTAATACCGCAGGGCTTATTCTTTCCACACGGGATATAACTAATACTGATTTTTTAAACGGAAACTATACATTCAGGAAATTGTCAAACGAGGATCTTGACGGATTTTTAGTTAATGATGGCAATATCACGGTCCAAGCAGGAGGTTTTGTGTCTTTTATTGCCGGTGCTTTGGAGAATAACGGTACGGTAATTGCTCCTCTGGGTAGGGTTGCTCTTGCCGGTGGAGATG
>JAHIYG010000201.1 GCA_018815265.1 Candidatus Altarchaeota archaeon
ATAAGTCTTTTGTCGCTTGTGGGCGTGCTTAGCATGTCTGTCGGAAGGAACAGGCTGCATTCATTCCTGTCTCTTATAGTGGCTTTCGCGTCTGGGACGCTTTTGGCTGCGTCTTTCTTGCATATGATTCCGGAGGCTGTGGAGGATGTGGGTGTTGCGTCTATATACTATGTATTGCTTGGGCTTTTGCTTTTCTTTTTCATGGAGAAATTCATCCACTGGCACCACTGCAGCAAGGATGAATGCCATGTGAGGCCTGTGGCATACCTTAACCTGGTAGCTGACGGCCTGCATAACTTCATAGACGGATTGATAGTTGCTGCAGCATACTTGACCAGCGTCCAAGTGGGTGTTGTCACGACTTTTGCGATAGCATTGCACGAGATACCCCAGGAGTTCGGTGATTTCGCAGTGCTTTTGCATTCAGGAATGAAAACTCGCAAGGCACTGCTTTACAATTTCATTTCTGCAACGGCTGCCATAGTCGGCGCGGTTGCAGGATACTTGCTGCTGTCTGAAATCGAGCCTTGGATACCTTATGTCATATCTGCTGCTGCAGGGGGCTTCATATACATTGCGACAGCGGATTTGATGCCTGAACTGCATAAGGAAACTAGGCCCTCTAAAATGTTTTTGCAGTCGCTCTCCATTATTGCAGGGGTGTTGGTGATTGTTGTAGCATCTTCTATTCTTGAGCATTAATCTGAGTTCTTGAATGCTTTGGATCCTAGTGTCGTGGATTTGCCTGCGCCATTTGGTCCCAAAAGACCGAATATCTCTCCTTCGGAAACCATCAAATCTAGCGCGTCTACTGCGGTTGTGTTCTGGTATTTTTTCGTCAGTTTTTCAGTCTCTATGGAATACATAACCTTGCCTTTTTATGGTATTTCCAATATTACAGTGGCTATTGAGAAGTATATGATTATGCCGGTTATGTCGCAGAGGCTCTGTATGAGGGGTCCTGAAGCCATGGCAGGGTCTTTACCTAATTTTGTGAATATGAATGGCAGTGATATCCCTATCAGGCTGCCGAAGATTACAATCAGAAACATCGCAAGAACAACGACTGCAGCTATCAGGGGGCCTCCTCTGAAGATTCCTATGAACGACACTGCAACCCCCATTGTCAAACCTAAAAGGCCTGCTATCATGAACTCGCGTTTTAGCATCTTAAGCCAGTCATTTTGCTTCACATCCCCTGTCGCCAAAGCCCTGATCATCAGCGTTGAAGACTGGGAGCCGGCGTTTCCTCCGCTGCCTATTAGGAGGGGCATGAAGAATATGAGCACGATGTATTTTGCAATGGTCTTTTCGAAAAGCGATGCGGCGGCGCCGGAGAATATGTTCATGAAGACCAGGAAGACAAGCCATAGAATCCTTTTTCTGTACAGGAGCGTTATTGAGGCTTCGCCTATCTTTTCGACGTATGTGTCCTCTTTTGTGGTTGAAATAGCTGCAATCTTTTGGAAGTCCTCTGTGACTTCCTGTTCTTCAACATCCATCAGGTCGTCGAATGTGACTATCCCCACCATTGCATTGCTTGAATCAACTACTGGCAGTGCGTTTATGTTGAGTTTTTTGATGAGGTGTACTGCTTTTTCCTGGTCTTCAAATGCGGATATGGTTGTGACATCTCCTTTTATCAGCTCTTTAATGTCCTTTTCAGGGTCTGCAATTATTATGTGTCTGAGCCTTATGTCATCGAATAAGTGGCCTTTTTCGTCTGTTATGTAAATCCGGGATGTGGTTTCTGAGTCTCTGCCTTTCTTCCTTATGTACTCTAGCACATCCTTGATTTTCCAGTTTGGCCTAACTGCTATGTAGTCTGGCGTCATCAGTCTGCCGACGCTTTCCTCTGGGTAGCCTAGTATGTGTTTGACTTCTTTGAGGTCTCCTGGGCTCAAAAGCTTGTAGAGCTTCCACGTCACCTGTGCGGGCAGCTCCTGAAACACGGAGGCTCTGTCGTCTGGGGGCAGGTCTGCGAGAAGCTGTGATGTTTCCTTGTCTGAGAGCTGCTTCAAAAACAGGTCTTGGTTGCTGGGTTCCATCTCAGCAAAAACTTCCGCAGAAAAGTCGCGCGGCAGAGACCGGAACAGGAGGATTTTCTCGTTTTTGTCTAATCCGACAAGGTATCCTGCGACGTCGGCTGCTGGAAGAGTCGGGAGCATCTTTTTAACCCCGTTCCAGTTCCTCTTGTCTATCAGCCCCCTTACCTCTGCACAGCAACTCTCATCCAGCATCTTCAATCAGTCCAACATTATTGAACAAAACAATTAAAAAACAATTAGGCGATTACACTCAAAACACGGGGTTATAGCCATTTAAATTGCAGGGTAAAAATACTATTGTATGCTCATCGGGGTTTTGGCATGACTTTTGAGGATGGGGTGCGCACAAATGAGCAGCAGATGCGCTTTATATTGGATGAGGTAAAGGAGGGCATAACCTTAAGCGATGAATCAGGGCATTTTGAGATATTCAACCGGTATATGGAGGAGTTGACAGGGTATTCGCAGAAGGAGGCTAATTCATGCGGGGACTTCGGCACTCTCTTGTATCCTGACCCAGGGGATAGGTGGGAGGCATTTGGTGGCCTGCACAACATAGGGGAAGACGACAGGCATGAGGCTGAGACGCAGATACGGACGAAGGCAGGGCTGACAAGGAACGTCATCGTCTCAACTACTGTGATTATGTATGCTGGCCGCAGAATGTATCTTACTGCATATCACGACATCACAAAACGCAAGAAGGCAGATGAAGAGATACGGGAAAAAGCGAGAATCATTGACGCTATGACCGATGGATTATGGGTGCTTGATGCTGTTGGGAATACATTGAATGTTAATCCTGAAACTGAGAAATTGTTCGGCTACAGCAGAGAGGAGCTGATGAAAATAACTCCTGTGGAAGTCACTGCCAAACAGGACTTGTCAAAAACTTTAGAGCTTATCAGGGCTGCATTTGAGGAGGGCGTTGCTGTTGGGGAACTCAGTGGTGTCAGAAAAGATGGGACAGAAATACCTCTGTCGATTAATGTTTCAGCCATAAAAAATTCACAAGGAAAAATAACAGAGCAGTTTGCAATAATCAGGGATATCACAGAACTCAAGAAAAATGAGCAAATACTGGTGGGCCTTACAAATGACCTAAAAAAGGCTAAGGAGGAACTTGAGTTGAAGGTTGAGGAGAGGACTCGGGAGCTTCGGAAGGCATATGACGACCTTAGGGAATCAGACAAGGTCAAGGATGATTTCCTGGCGATAACATCGCATGAGCTGAAGACTCCGTTGACTGCCATAATAGGATTGACTCAGCTGGTTAGTGAGGAGCTTGCAGACAAAATGAGCGATGATGAGAGGGAGGACTTGAGGGTGGTGTTGGAGGAGGCTAACCGCCTGAGGAAATTGATTGAGGAGATACTGGAGCTTGCTCGGTTGGATGCAGGTAAACAGGTCTTTAACATGGTTGAATTGGATGTCAGAAAACTGGTTGATGAAACATTGGATGAGCTTAAACCTTTCTCTGAACAGTTTAATGTATCATTGAAGGTTGAATCATTCAATATACCTGCTGTTTGTGGAGACTATGAATCTGTTAAGAGGCTTCTCTACAATCTCGTGAACAACGGCATAAAATATTCTCTGAAAATCAACGGCGTAGTTGTTGTTGGAGCCAATCTGGAAGGCGATAATGTCATCGTCTGCGTTAGGGACAATGGGATAGGCATACCTGACGAGGCTAAGCAGAAGATATTTGACCGGTTTTACCAGGTCGACAGTTCAAAGTCCAGGAAGTACGGGGGCACCGGATTGGGGTTGGCGATATGCAAGAAGATAGTGGACTCCTACCATGGCAGGATATGGTTTGACAGTGAAGTAGGTAAGGGGACGGCTTTTTATTTCAGCTTACCTATCTTTGTGAAGTGATGTTTTTATGGCGAAGGTCATGATTGTGGATGATGAAATCCACACAGTCCGGCTTGTGAAACGGCTTCTTGAGCGTGAAGGATATGATGTGTCTTTTGCATACAATGGTGATGAGGCCCTGAAGGTATTGTCTTCCGTCACGCCCGATGTTATGCTGCTTGACATAATGATGCATGGGCTGCCTCCGAAGGACGTTATCAAAAGCCTCAGGAAAATGGGCAAGAAGGTCAGGATATTTTATTTTTCAGCCCTTAAGGAAAACCATGAAACCACTGACAGGATAAAGAAGGAGCTGATTTCAGAGGATGACAAAGACTACATAGTCGGCTACATAGAAAAGCCGTTTGACAACCAGGACCTCCTAAACAGGATTAAGAAAGCATTGAAGAACTGAATTGTTTGTTAAATACCTTGTATTCACATAGGGTTTTGTAGGCTGTTATGAAGGCGTCAGTTCTTGTTGTGGATGATGACCCAAGCATTAGGTATAGTGTCAGTAGGGTTTTGGATTCTCATGGGTATTCAGTCACTCTTGTGGAGAACTCTAAAGACTGCCTCAGGGAGTTGCTTAGGGTTGATGGTAATGTCGATTTGATTTTGTTGGATATCATGCTGCCGGAACTCAGCGGCGTGACAATATTCAAGGCGATAAAGAAAAAGTACCCACATCTCAAGATAGTTTTTATGAGTGCATTGAAACCCCCGGAGGATGTGAGGGAGCTTTTGAAGTCTGAGGGGGGGATACCCAATATCATGAAGCCGTTCGACAATAGGATTTTGCTGGAGGCTGTTGAAAAGACATTGCATACTTCAA
>JAHIYG010000202.1 GCA_018815265.1 Candidatus Altarchaeota archaeon
TAGGCGCTATAGCATCTCTTAATGTCGGATTAAACTTCGAGAAACTAATTGAAGAAAACAACTAATCTAACTCAGAGTAAATCTCAACAAGCCGTTTGACAGAATTGTCTACTGAGTTCTTTCCGGCCTCTTTCAGGCAGCCCCTCTTTAGTCTCTTCATGTTCGTGTAGCATAAATTGACTTTTGAAAGTAGGTCTTTCGTGTCTGCAGGCTGATAGTGGTATCCTGTAACGCCATCATCTACTGTTGTCTTCAATGCTGCAACCGGCACTGCAACAACTGGTGTGCCGCAGGCCATTGCCTCCAAAGCCACAAGGCCTTGTGTTTCGCAAAATGACGGAAATACAAAAACGTCTATTGCGCTGTAGAATTTTTTCAACTCGTCTCTCTTGACAAACCCTAGTATTTTAACGTTTTTCTTTCCGTGGGCTAGTTTCTCATAGTGTTTCCTAGCTGGTCCGTCACCTGCAATAAGTATATGTCCATCGAATTCATCAGCGGCGTTTATCAGGTCTTCAACGTGCTTTTCAAATCCGAGGCGCCCGCAGAAGCCTATTACTTTCTCACTTTTTATCTTGTGTTGTTTCCTGAAGTCTGCTGAGTATGCTTCGTGAAACATTTCCAAGTCGACTCCATTACTCAGTATCTCAATATCTGTTATTTTGTTCTCTTTAAGGCGTTCCATTATCACAGGAGATGCCGTCGTTATTTTTCCGTATTTTTTCAGAAGCCATCTTTCCCAGAGTAGATATGATTTTGTGTAAGTTTTTTTGAGGTATTTTGCAAGCGGGAGATAGTTTATGTATTCATCGCCTGGAGTGTGGAATGTTAGGAGTCTTGGCGTCTTGTTTTCCCGCGAGGAGAGAAGCCCACCAACCGCCATTGTGTAAAGACCATGTTGGTGCACTATGTCAAGGTTCTTGCTTTTCTTCACTATTCCCCATGGTATTGCGAGTCGGTATCCTTGGTAGAATCTGAATTCAAATGATGGAAATGCGAACTCGTTGCTTTTTGGAGTGTAGTCCCCACTTGGGTAGTATATGTAGACTTCATGTCCTATTTCCTCCAGTTTTTTCTTCCATGCCTCGAGAGTGAATGTGACCCCGTTGACCTGTGGGAAGTAGCTGTCAGTGAAAAATCCTATTTTCATATTACACTATTGTTTGGTAGGCGTTTTTCAGTTCTTTCCCTACCTTTTCCAGGCTGTGTTTTTTAGCCATTTCATATGCTTTTTTTGCGAGTTTATTCCTGAATTTCTGGTCTTCAATGAGTGTTGTCAGATGTTTTTTGAATTCCTGGTTGTTTTTGGCTTTCAGACAGTTTATTCCATCCTCCAACCATCCCGTGTATACCGGTAGGTCTCTGACAATGAGGGGTTTCCTGCATGCTGCAGCCTCAAGTATGGATATTCCCTGGTTTTCGCAGTAGCTTGGGAAGAGGAATATATCACCTGCACAGTACGCTTCTGTGACGTCCTTTACGTATCCTGTGAACAATAAGTTGTCTGGTTTTTTTTTGACTGCATTTTGGATTTCCCTGTCTACTAGGTCTTTGTATATTCTTCCAATCCACATGAAACTGTTTTTTGGAAAGGTGTTGGCTAATTCCATGAAATCTAGCACTCCCTTTCTCTTGAATACGTGGCCGACACAGTATGGAACAATTCCTTCGAGTTTGTGTTGTTGCCTGAACTGCATTTGGTTCCCTGCATTAGGCTTGAACCTGTCTGTGTCTACTCCGTTTGATATGACCTTGATATCTGCTGTGACCCCATATGCCCTGATGACATCTTGTGTATACTCTGAGGGAGATATCAGAAGGTCTGCTTGGTCGTAGAAGTATTTCAAGTATCCCTTGAGTTTTGGTGCAAGTGTTGTACTGTATCTGAAGCTGTCTTTCAAATCCTCGACTGTGGTGTGGGTATGTATTGTGACTGGGATGTTCTTCCATCTCATTTTGTGGGCGACATAGGCTGACCTTGGGCCGATGGTGTTTATGTCTATTATGTCGTATTTGTCGCGGTGACCTCTTGTAACTTCTACCCCGTTTAGTTCAAGGGCTTTTTTCTGGTGCTCTATTGCTGTGCCTATGCCTGAGCCCCTAAGTACCGGAGTTAACTCCCCGTAGAGGCATGCCTTCATATCAACCACTTATACATAATCTAGCCAGCATTCGTATTCTGGGTCTTGTCCTTTTGCTGCGCAAAAGAATGCAGCCTGCAATCTCTTGGTTATTGGCCCCGGTTTTCCAATTTTCACACCGTCAACTTCCCGTATGGGTGTTAGTTCAGCGGCTGTTCCTGTGAAGAACGCCTCATCTGCAGTGTACAATAGTCCCCTGTCTATGTCTGTCATTGCTATGTCAAACCCTAGGTCAAATGCTATATCCAGTACTGAGTCTCTTGTGATGCCTGGCAGTATTGACGCATGAAGTGGGGGAGTATATATTACTTCGTCTTTTATGACGAATATGTTTTCCCCGGGACCCTCAGATATCAGTCCTCTCCCGTCTAAGAGTATGGCTTCGTCGTATCCGCAGTCGAGGGCCTCAAGCTTGGCGAGTATGCTGTTGATATACTGCCCTGTAGCTTTGGCCCTTGGCGGCATGGTGTTGGGGTTGATTCGGGTGTATGATGAAATCTTTGCCTTTATGCCGTTTTTCAAGCCGTCGTCGCCCAAGTATGTTCCCCAGCTCCAACAGGCTACTGCAGTGTCTATTGGTACGGATGTCGGATTTAATCCCATTCCTCCGTAACCCCGGTATGCAATAGGTCTTATGTAGCACTCCTTTAGTTTGTTTGATTTGATTAGTTTCTTAGTTGCAGTGCAGAGTTCCTCCACAGTGTATGGTATCTCCATCCTATAGATTTTTGCCGAGTCATGGAGCCTTTTCATGTGCTCTTTCAGCCTGAATACTGCTGCTCCTTTTGGTGTGTTGTAACAGCGTATGCCTTCAAAGACTCCGGAGCCATAATGTAGCCCATGTGTTAGTATGTGTATGTTTGCTTTTTCCCACGGTATGAGTTTACCGTTCATCCATATCTTTTTTGTTTTTTTCA
>JAHIYG010000203.1 GCA_018815265.1 Candidatus Altarchaeota archaeon
AGACTCCGGGACAATACGCTATCAAGGTGAGATAGGTTGAAGATTACCCCCCATTTGAGGCAATACCTCAAAAAACCATTGGGTGCAATAATAAAAGACACAGATAAGATACCTAAGGACAGCATTTTAGTTTGTGTCGGTGACTTCGCATCAAAAAGGCTGTTGTCGGAGGGCTTCAAACCTAAGATAGTAGTCTACGACGGCAAAACAAAAAGAGAGGATGTCGGAGTAGCAGATGAAATAACCGCCTACAAAGGCGAAAACCACACATTAGTTAATCCCCCCGGGGAGTTGGTCGATGAGGCAATAGACCTTATGGAAAAGCTCTTCAAAGACGGGAAACCCCATAAAGTGTATGTTGAGGGAGAAGAGGATTTGACTGCTTTAGCAGCCATAAAGCACGCACCATATGGGGCATATGTGGTATACGGCCAGCCAAATGAAGGCTTGGTTTTAGTCAAAGTAAACAGTGAAGTCAAGGATAAAATCAAAAAAGTAATAGATGAGATGGTGTAGTTAAAATGGATGTTGAAATATTGGAGAAAAAGGAAAATCCCCTGCTTGAACGCACCGAAGTCAGGTTCAAACTGACATACGATGGCGCAACCCCAAGCAGGCAGAATGTAAGGAAAAAACTTGTTGCATTGTTGAATGCAGACAAAAAACTGACTGTCGTAGACAGCATAGACGTGGGATATGGAGCTAAAAAAGCCATAGGATATGCAAAGGTCTACGCAAACGAGCAGGCATTGAAGAAAGAACCAGAATACATCCTGAAAAGGAATGCCGAAGAAGCCAAGCAAGAGGCACCAGCAGAAGACACAACAGCTAAAACAGAAGAAAAAAGCGAAGCACCAGCTGAAGATGCGCAGGTTAAACCAGATGAAAAAGGTGGTGAATAATGGCTGATAAAGGTAAGAAAGAGTCTAAGGGAAAGAAGACCAGCAAAAAATGGAAGATCTATGAAGTGTCTGCAGACGCTGTGAAAAAAGGCAGGAAATCATGTCCCAAATGCGGAGACGGGGTGTTTCTAGCAAAACACACAGACAGGATTTCATGCGGCAAATGCGGATACACCGAAACCACCGACAAAAAGGAGTAATATTAAATCATACATACCAATCGATTATGCATGAGGGTGGTTGGTTTAGATTTGGCAGGTTCTGAGAGGAATACCACGGGTTTCTGTATATTTGAGGAATCAGGTGAGAAGGTTGTTTCGACAATGCTTTTGCACACTGATGAAGAGATAGTTTCGGGACTGAAGAATGCTTGCCCTGATTTGATTGCAGTCGACGCCCCACTTGATTTTGCAGGCACAGATAGGGAATGCGACATTGCATTGAGAAAATACGGTGTTTTACCCCCGACCATGCATGGCATGAGGACTCTTGCAGTAAGGGGTACTGCTCTTGCGAAAAAAATAAGGGAATGCCAGCTTGAATATGTGGAAGTGTCTGTTAGGGCTTCATCCAAGATACTTGGCTTAAATAGCAAGGACGACTTCGTCGTTCAAAAGAGGCTAATGGGTTTGGATTTAGGGGGAGACATCACAAAAAGGATTCTTTCTCGAGATGAGTTGGATTCAGTATGTGCAGCTGTCACCGGCGCCCTGCATCTTTTAGGGGAATCCGAAGTCATTGCCAATCAAGTTGTTATACCGAGGGTTTGAAATCATGGCTGTTTCTGTTTTGAGGCTGGGGCACAGGTTCGCAAGGGATGCTAGAATCAGCACCCATGTCGCATTGACTGCGAGGGCCTTCGGAGCGGAGAAAATAGCCTATGACGCCAAAGCAACAGACGTGAAAGAGTCGGTAGAGGACGTGGTTAAACAATGGGGTGGGAGTTTCACTGTTGAATTCACAGACACACCCATGAAATATTTGAAGTCATTTACTGGATTAAAGGTCCATTTGACCATGTATGGTTTAAGCCTGAATGAAGTGATTGGAAAAATTACAAAAAGAGGCGGTGACTTATTGGTTGTCGTCGGCGGGAAGAAAGTCCCCTCTGAAGTCTATGAATTAGTAGACTATAATGTTTCTGTCGGCACACAGCCACATTCTGAAGTTGCTGCATTAGCTGTTTTTCTAGACAGATATTTCAGAGGGGGTGAAGTTGACATAGAATACAAAAAAGCTAAACTAAAAGTTGTCCCTCAAGCCAAAGGCAAAAAGGTTTTGTCTGAATAAGGATAGAACCTGGTAAATCCTATTTTCTTTGAGGTGATTCCTCGCGGTCGTCCATCATTTCCTCAAGCTGTTCTCCAATACCCTTCTGACGCCTCTTCCTACCACCGAATACCATGGCCTCCTTGATTCTGTACCACATGGCCTCACTTTCAGAGTCATGTCTCTTGGGTTCGGCAGGAGTTTCCTCCTTGTCTGAGTCTATATGTCCTGACGAACCTTGAGCGCCTGCAGCCGTATCAGCAGTCTTTGCCGCAACCGGCCCCTTACCCTCAAATAGTGAATCCAAGTTTTTGGATGACTCCTCCTGTATTTTCGCAACGTTTTTACAGGCTTCATCGCTGACGCCCGCATCCCTGAGCCTTCCCTCCACTTCGCCTTGACCCCCGCTTGCTATCTGCACCGCCGTTATGCCTGCGGCAGCCGCTTTCTGGGAGTCATCATAGGACATGCCCGTTGCATTCATGAGACGGTTGCCTGCATTTTTTGGTTGGAAGTATGGATTATCCTCCCTGACCTGCGAGATTGCAGCGTTTACTGCATCTGTTTTGAACCTATCCTGCTGCTGAGAAATCAAGCCCCTCTGCTTCTTCCTCCCCATCTCCCCTTTAGCCCCAAGTTTATCAAACGAACCTTCTCCATGTTCCTTATCATATCTCAGACGCGCATCCCTTACAGCATCTCTCTCAGAATAATGCAGTGCTCCTGCAGCACCTGAAGTACTCATTTCCTTTTGCGCCAGACGCTCTTGCATCTTTCTCCCAGTCGCACCTACAGCACCAAGTCTGTCGAAAGCACCGGTTCCGCGTTCTTTCCCAGTTTTTGGGTCTATACTATGGTCATATTTCTCCCTTGCCTTATCATATGCTGCCCTATCAGGGGTTGATGCCCCAGCGAATGCAGCAGGCCCTGCCTCAGCAACCTGCCTGGCGTCTAAGCCCCCGAGTTTCGCACGTGTTTCTGCGCTGTATCCCTCCATGCCCTTAAACGCTGTTCCTTTTCCACTTTGATCAAGAAGTGCTGTGCTTGCTTGGCCTAATGCTGAAACACCCCTTATGGCTGCACCCGGAGCCTTAAATGCAAGGCCTGCAACGTCTGCTACCCCGCTTAATCCACCAGTCATTGCGAATTTCACGCCTTTTTCAGCCATGGCAACCGGCATACCGATTGCTAGGAACATGCCCAAATCCACACCCATACCCAATGCCTTCCCGAATATGAATCCCCTCTTCTGCTGAGCAGACAATGACGAATAAGCCTGGGCTGATTTCACGGTACCTGATGTTGACAGTGCCGCACCCGCACCTTGGAAGAACGAAGACTCCCTCATAGAATTGCCTATACCCCTGCCCACTCCTGTGGCGCCGAGTACCTTCTTTGCCATGTACCCCCCCATTGCGACGCTCGCAATAGTTGGGACCAAACCACCTGCTGCCACGCCTGCACCAGCTACTGGTGCCGCAGCCATCGCCACAAGCATGCTCATCCCAGTCAATATCATGCCAAACTTTGCAATACCCATGACCATGTTCAAACCACTTCCCTTCTGACCGAGCTCTTGAGCATGAGATAGTACGCCACGACCGAATGCAGAACCCTGCATTGTTTGGGTGCTGTCTTTCAATGCTGCCTGATACTTTTCATCGCCACTCATTTTCTTCTTGGACTTGCTTTTATCGCGAATCATTGCCGACGCCAATAATACGCCCACACCCTTCGCTGCCTTGTCAAGTACATTACCAATTACTTTTCCAGCTCCCTTGCTACCTAATTTATTTCTGATTCCACCCACTACTTTTCCTGCAACATTACCCACTGCCTTCCTAGTTGCCGACCTTCTCCTTTCAAGATATCTCCCTACAGCACTCTCCTTGCCAAACGCTGTCCTAAGCAATCCCTTATTCAGTATATTCCCTGTTTGACCGCCTGCCCTTCTCGCATATGATGCTGCATTCAACGCCTTACCTCTTCCATCTACTTGACTAGATGCTGAACCGTCTTCGTTACCTTCCTTGAATAGGTTGCCTGCCGCACCGACCATCATGCCAGCTGACACCTTCATACCTACCATTCCGCCCTTGGCCATGCCGGGGGCGTGTTTTTTAATGGCTTTCCCCACCCGTGACTTGCTGAATTTATCATAGGCTTTGAAAGCCTTACTGTTTTTGACTGCCTGGTATCCTTTAACTAGGGACCTGCCGAGTTTTCTCTTAGCAATAGCCATCCTCCTGCCGGCCCTTACAGCTGTACGACCTAATTTCGCACCCAGTTTCACACCTATTTTAGCTGCTTTGACACCCCATTTCCCGCCTTTCTCAGCCATTTGCCCAGCCACTTCACCAGTTTTTTTCATGGCCTGAGGTGCAATCTTGCCGCCTGCCTTGACCCCCAAACCCACACCCTTCATAGTCGCACCAACAGCAATCAATGGAACACCGATTATTGCGCCGTAACCTGTTG
>JAHIYG010000204.1 GCA_018815265.1 Candidatus Altarchaeota archaeon
CTCGCTCGTTACCTCACTTAAGAGGACACCTTACAGCACGAGCTGACGACGGCCATGCACCACCTCTCGGCTCGTTGGGTAAGCCCTTCAGACTGACCTTCATCCTGCCGTCGCTTCTAGTAAGGTTTTCTGTGTTGAGTTAGATTAAACCGCACGCCGCACCCCTTGTGGTGCTTCCCCGCCAATTCCTTAAAGTTTCAGCCTTGCGACCGTACTTCCCAGGTGGTGAGCTTAACTCCTTCGATTCGACACTGCATATTCCCGAGGAATATGCAACACCTTGCTCACAGCGTTTACAGCTAGGACTACTCGGGTAATTAGCGAGATAGTTATCATTTAGCCAATTTTTCTTTAACTTGCACAGTAGATATTCTTAACGAACATACAAGCTAATTCCAAAAAGGTTTCTTACAGAAAACTTCTCGTATCTAATCCGGTTCGCTCCCCTAGCTTTCGTCCCTCACCGTCAGATCCGTCCTGGTACAGTGCCTTCGCCATTGGTAGTCTAGCGTGGATTATCCCATTTTACCGGTCCCCACACCATACTCTGTACTCCTTCCGGTCTCAAGTCCAGCAGTCTCTCCTGCCAGCCGTTAGGTTTAGCCCAACGATTTCACAAAAGATTTACTGAACCGGCTACGGACGCTTTAGACCCAATAATCGTGATTGCCACTCGTGGCGCTGGTGTTACCGCGGCGGCTGGCACCAGTCTTACCCACCACTTATTCGCCAAGGTACTTACCCTTGACAAAAGCCAATGCAAAGCATTAGCACTCGGGATCCCCCTATCACACTTTCGTGCATTGTAAAGGTTTCGCAACTGCTGCACCCCGTAGGGCTGGGACCAGTATCTCAGTGTCCCTCTCCGGGCTACCACTCTCATGGCCCGTACTGATCTTCGGTTTGGTGGGCCATTACCCCACCAACAGCCTAATCAGCCGCCGGCTCATCCTATGGCTCGAGTTTAAGAAAGGACCTATTCCAAAAGCCGTTTCCTATCAGGGTTTATCCTCAGTTTCCCGAGGTTATCCCCGACCATAGGGCAGATTACCGACGTGTTACTGAGCATTTCGCCATCCTTGCGGATAAACTTGCATGTCTTAGTCGAATCCCGATAGCAGCAATCTCCCGCAGGATCAACGGGTATTAAATTGCAAAGCTATCTTAATTTGAAACTTTTCAGTCACGTTTGGGTTTCCAAATGAAATATTTGGAGAATTTTTAGCGTTTTAAAAGCTATATGTGGTTGTAATTTGCTACACTAATTTGCATCTTACAACATGGTTCTTTTTCCTACCTAATACTTGATATAGTTACATCAAGCATGAGTTTGTTTTCGAATTAAGGCATTAACTGCCTCTTTTCTCTTGAGAAGGGGGGGATGCTTACAAGTTGCGTTTCGCACTTGGATCATACCAGACCATGGTAAGGTCTTCAAGAATACCGTGGAACCGCGGGTCCTTTATATACTTTTCTTTTTTAAAGGTGTGATAATTGCATATATTGGGGTTTGAAAGGGTGAAGATTTAAGAAGTTATGGAAAAGAATATATGAAATAAAAATAAGAAAAAGAAAGAAAAAAAGAAAAAATCATTTACAACATTGGAACCTACTGGTCACGTGATCCGCCTTAAAATCTCCATAAATAGGTTCAGTGCCCTCATTATACTTCATGCAGCTAGGTGCTGAAGGAATAATGTTGCATTCCAACACATAGGTTCTGGAGTCTTGGTATTGCTGTCCTGTACATGATTCATCTGTAGATTCGTAGAAACTTACAATATGTCTATGTTCTCCGAACATACATTCATATCCTGCTTCCGAACACTCGTGGGCAGAATCGAACCATTCACACTCTGGTACACAATCAATTATTGTATTTGCGATAGCCAAGTATTCTTCTTGATTACACTCTTCTCCCCAAGTAAAAAGGCCAAACCTGAATGGGTTATTGCAGTGCCTTGAACTGCTAAGAAGTGGTTGGGTTCCCCTGATTACAACTTCTGTAAACTCGTCTACACCAGAATGGTGAGGTATTGTTTCAGGTGAATGTACTCCTGATCTTCGATATCCTCTTCCTTCACTACTACAGCTAATTCCATTACCTGCAAACGCGACTCCTAAATTATCTGTGTCAAATGCATCTCCTGTGTTATGAACCTTAAAACTAATCCATGAAGGATATGTTGAGTCATATTTGAAATCAAACATTGTTATTGGAATGTTTTTCACGTTGATAAATGAGCAGTCTGCATCGCAAGATACAATCTCTCCACCTTGACACACAAAGTCGCCACAAACAGGATCTGGAGTTAGAGGTACATCCTTCATAATCATCGGACTCCCACCTTTCATAATTACAGGACTTCCTCCAATGCTGTTTGGATCCAAATCCAATGGTTGAATTGCCTTACCAACATAGGTTTCTCTTGGTCCTAGTTGGCTTGCTATTCCATTGCCGCCCATTGGTCCTCTTACGGCAAACATCATTACGATTGCAACGACTGCTACTATTGCAATTATATACATTGGCATGTGTTGTTCATGTTTCATGTTTTACACCTCACCTACATCCGAAATATTTTCCATGGTTTTGTTGTATTTTTTCATCTCCTGCATACGGTTCTGCCCAACCTTCTTCGTGAGTACCGCATGGAAGTTCTGGTATAAGTTGGTCCTCGCATCTCAAAAGGGAGCGGCTCTTATCTACTAGTTGGATTAGTCCACTGCATGATCTGTCTGTTGATTCGAATAATAATCTTGTGGTATAGCCTTCTCCAAAAAGACAATCATATCCGTATGCTTCTAGTTGTTCCTTTGTATCAAAGAAACTGCATTCAGAATATCCTTCAGGACTTGGATACATTGTTGCGATAGAATAGGCTGC
>JAHIYG010000205.1 GCA_018815265.1 Candidatus Altarchaeota archaeon
ATCCTGTTTATAGATGTGTATTGAGGCATCAGCTTCTTCTACATCGGCCATGGCCTGTTCTTCACTCATATTCTCATGACTTGCTGCAACCATCGCAGCTGCTCTTTTCTTAGCAGCTTCTCTTATTCCTTCGGCTCTTTTCGCCTCTTCTGCATCTGCCTTTTTAGATTCTGCTGCGAATTCCTTGGATTTCTTTGACACACCTGTCGCAAGAGATATCATATCCTCTCGTGAGCCTGCAAGCTGGGAGCAGACGGCGATTCTTTCCGTATTGCCGAAGTTGTCTTGATAGGATTGCTCGCCATAATGCACCTTCGCCCGATACGTTATGCCTCCTGCTTCATCCATGCCAGATACTTCCCGGTGAGTTACTCTCCTAACACTTCCTCCTTGCCCATCAGGGACAGGCACATGCTCCTCAATCCTTAACAGATGGCTGTTGCCCTCTCGTATCATCTGTTGCGCATCCTTCCAAGATACTTCCGCCATGTTTCCCTCACCATCTCTTTGGTCTGTGCGGCGTATTACCCTGCTTTTGTCCTGGGTTGTTTCCTCGACTTCCACAACGTTTAGTTTGTTTCTGTCGTGTATCATAAGCCCTGTCCCAACCTGCCTTACAAGCTCCCCTTCCCAATAGAGTGGGTCTCCGAAGTTCATATGCCCGGACTCCAACGTTAATTCAGCCCCACGCACGGCGGTCACTGTATGCTCCACTGCTTGTGCTCCTCTTTTAGGCATCATGGAGCCCCAAGGAGTCCTTTCATAGTCTTCATCGTTGAACATCCAATACCTCAAGGACGCTGGACTCTTGAACTCCATGCCAGCGGCTTTGGCCTGCTGTACTGCAGTATCCTCTCTCTTCAACTCTTGGTTGAGATATTTGAGGTCGTGCGAACTCATGTACACATTGTTTTCCTTGTCTCTGTAGATTCTGAGATTCACTGTCTCAGACAACCTGACTGCTTCCTTGTGGGAGACACCATCTCTTCTTAGCTCCTGATAATGCCTTTGCCGATATATCTTTTCGTAGTCTTCGGCAGCCCCACCCAATACTCCAGTCAACTTCACATGTCTTCTCCTTGTCAGCTGGCCATCGTCTCCTGTTGCCAGCATCCCCTGGTTGGCCTCCAAAAACTGCCTTTTTATTATTGCATCTCGTTTCGCATCGCCTGTGGAGCCTACGCCCATCTCCTTCATAAACGCGAAAGCGACGAATCCCTCTCTTGCCATCATTGACTCGGCAACTGCAGCATTATACTCTCTGGTACGTTCGGCAATCTCGTCTTTATCCTTGCCTTTGACTGCAGCCTGTAACCTCTTTTCCACATCATCTACTTCTTTGTCTTTTTCTGCGACCCTAGCATTGAATAAAGAAACAACTTTCTCAGCCCTGTCCCCACCACTTAAGTCCTTATATTGGTCGTACTCTGCATTCATGTCGTCCAATACCTTTTGTTTTTTGAGTATGCCATCACTTAACGCCTTTATTTTTCTGCTGTCCTTTTCACTTGCAAGCTTAACCTTCATATCCTCTATTTCCCTCTCTCGCATCTCACGTTCAGTCTTCCTCGACTCCTCAACTATGTCTGCAACCTTCTTTCTCTCCTCTGAAGTCAGTTTTCCACTTTTTGTCCTGGCTAGGATTTCCTGTGCGGATTTGAGAAGCGGGTCTTCGCCTGCACCCACCATGCTTCGTCTTGTGTATTCATCGTAGAGGTCTCTGTTTTTTTCCTTGACTTTGTTCATAACCCTCTGATAACCCTGCCAGTCTTTGCCTCCCCCAAAAACCGAAGGCTGATAAACATACTTATCCATGGTTTTTGTGAAATTCTCCGCAGCTTGATCCTTCCATAATCGGGTGGTATTCAACTCCTCCTCTAAGCTCTTGATTTTTTCAGCGTTAGGGGTTGCGGCACTCCGTTCCCTCTCAACTGCCTCAGCCAACTTCTTCTCATTCTCTGACAGCCTCTCGTATTCCGCGTCATAATACCATGCTTGGGTGTTTAGTTTACTGCGCCCCATTATCTGCCTGAAACCCAAACCCATCATACCCTCCCCCATCCACATAGCTATTGGAGCCATTCCCGGAGGCATATGTGAGGGGGCAAGTGAAACCAGGGTTCTTCCAATCATCCGTATGGGCATAAAGGGGCTGAGTGGGACAAAAGCAAGTAAAATCTTACCTACGCCGATGGCCGCCTTCTCGAAACCCTGTATTCTAGTGCCAACACCTGGTTGTGTGAACATCTGTTTGAACCCGGAGCCAATATCTCTCCCACCGCCAAAAGCTGTATCTACTCTACCGAGGATATTGACTGCAGGTATTATCGCAGCTGTTGTTTCCTTTGTAGTTATTGCTCCTTGTACATCCCGTTGATTGTAGGTATCCATCTGCTCTGGCAATCTTGTGGATTTACCATCTTTTGTCTCGGTAAGCTCTGAAGGAGTTAAAGTAGACCCTCCAAAAGCAGAGGCGCCAGATGATGCATCCTTAGACTTTGGCACGTCAAATTCAGCATGCTTTATGACCCCCGTAGTCCCTGATGGACCGCCTAAACCAAACGGGTCTCCGCCAGAACCTCCTCCTCTGCTGGTGCCTCCTACTGCTGAGCCACCTATTGTTTTCCCATCTGAATCTCTTACCATAGGGGTTACTCCACCTGGTGCTCCTGCAGTCGGAACTCCAATGTCGCCGCTCATGCCTCCTCCTCCACTGCGCCCCCAGTACCTGCTTGGTTCAGCGGATTTATCAGAGAAAATAGCTGATAAACCGCTCATAATCGTGCTTCTACCCCCTGTCGAAGGACTTGATCCTCCACCGCCTCCTTCACTGCCTGAACCCATCATATGTGCCTTTCCCTCTACATTCAGCATGTATCCCATACTGGCTGAAGCGCTCAAGAGAGATGATGAGCCCCCTCCCATCATCGCGTGGCCAACAACAATCCTGCTGAAGTTTTTCCACTGTTCAGTTCTAGTGTTTGAGGTGGCAAGCCCAGCCATGCCTGCTGCAGCTACCGCACCACCAATCCATTTCATCAAAGCTGTCATGACCAGTGGCACTGCAACAATCGCAATCATCCCCGCATTAAACATGAAAAAACCAACTACCCACGTAAAAACCGCTTGTATTGCCGGGCTCAAATGCGGGCTAGAGCTAGCTGGCGGAGAGGGATTACATGTATAAGCCATAGACGACCCCACCGACTTTGCAGCTGCCATGTCATCTGAGGTTATGGAGGATACCATGTTGCACCCAGTCATATTAACTAAGCCCAACACTGTTATGCACAAAACCAAACCCATGACTGGCCCGACAAGAAGCCAAGTCAAGGACTTCATCAATAGGTTTCCGCCGAGGCTTCGCGTATACTCAAAAAGATACAGGAAAACAGTGGCTGGAAAAAGGATATAAAACAAAATAACCAATGCAAACCTCGTAAATACCATCAAGACACAAGCCACTATGTATGCTATCATAAAAAAAATCAATCCCAAACCAAACCCAGTCGATATGACTATCAGGAATATGGCTATTATGTAGGCTGCGATTATTCCAGCCATCATTCCCATTGGCGTAGACCCGCTTGGCGTAGTTGTACCCAACATCGACAACCCGTTGGTGAACATCTGTGTCGTCATCCAGTTCGTGACATCAAACATCCACTGATATACATAATGACTTAACGGAACCAACACTGCGGCAAGAATAAGTTTGTTAAGCATATTCTTGGCGCGCGCCCGCTGACCAGGGTCA
>JAHIYG010000206.1 GCA_018815265.1 Candidatus Altarchaeota archaeon
CAATGAAGGCTACGAGGTCGCGGTAGTAGATAATCTTTCGACAGGTAGAAAGAAGAACCTCAACAGAAATGCGAAATTCTACAGGACAGACATAACCTCCCATAAACTATCGGACGTCTTCAGAAAGGAAAAACCAGAGTATGTCATACACCTAGCGGCGCAGATAAATGTTCGAGATAGCATAAAAAACCCATCAAATGACGCTAAAATAAATGTTTTAGGCTCCATAAACCTCCTGAGTGCATGTACAACCTATGGAGTCAAGAAAATAATATACTCTTCGTCGGGTGGTGCAGTCTATGGGGAGCCAGTCAAAAACCCAACTCCTGAGTCGCACCCGATTGCTCCAATGTGCCCATATGGCGCCTCAAAATATTGCGTCGAAAAATACATCGAACTATACAACAAAAGCCACAACCTAGACTATAATATCCTCAGATATGGCAACGTATATGGTCCACGTCAGGACCCCTTAGGTGAGGCAGGAGTCGTTGCAATATTCACAAAACTTCTGGTAGACGGGAAAAAACCCAGGATATTCGGAGATGGAAAACAGACACGAGACTTTTGCTTCGTCGAAGACGTAGCCAAAGCCAATATTGCAGGCCTTGAAAAAAAGGGCAAATCTAAAATATACAATGTCGGCACAGGCAAGCCCTCATCAGTCAATGACGTCACAGAAAAACTCCTGAAACACACTCGTGCAAATGTCAAACCAGTTAACGTTGCCGAAATACCCGGGGAAGTGAGGCATATTTACTTGGATGTGTCACTCATAAAAAAAGAACTCAGATGGATGTCAAAGACCAGTTTAGACGATGGAATAAAAAAGACAGTGGAGTGGGTGAAATGAGTAAGATGATTTCAGCATCCATACTGTCCGCTGACTTTTCATGTCTTGGAGAAGAGATTAAAAAGGCCGAAACTGCGGGGGTGGACTGGCTGCACATAGATGTCATGGACGGAGTATTTGTCCCCAACATAAGCATTGGCTTGCCAGTCATAGACTCGATGCGCAAGGTAACAAAACTTTTTTTTGACGTGCACCTAATGATAGTCGAACCTGAAAGGTACATCAGCTACTTTCGCCAAGCAGGGGCAAACTTGATAACCGTCCATTTTGAGTCCACAAAAGACGTCAAGGTCGCAATAGCTGAAGTCAAGAAATCAGGCGCCAAAGTCGGAGTCTCATTAAAGCCAGAAACGCCATTTGAAGAGATTGAACCTCTTCTTCAAGAATTGGATTTGGTTTTGTTCATGGGCGTTGAACCAGGATTCGGAGGACAAAGATTCAACCCTAATGTAATCACTAAAATCAAAACTGCACGTGCAGTAATTGACAAGCGAGGCTTGAAAACCCTAATAGAAGTTGATGGAGGAGTCAACGAAGAAACAATACCTAACCTCTCCAAAGCAGGAGTTGATGTTTTTGTCGCTGGCTCATACATCTTCTCAAACCCCAAGGGTGTGGCATATGCAATCTCAAAATTAAGAGACCTCATATAACATCATACTTTCTCTCATTTGTTAACGTCTGGTTTTTTGTTTTTTATTTTTCCTTTGCAAATTATACCACCTAGTGGTTGGCATGAATGATCTGGTAAAAGAACTTAAGTCCAAGTCAAAATTGGTCAGGAAACACATTTTAGAAATGACTACAAGAGCGTGTTCAGGACACCCTGGCGGCTCAATGTCATGTATTGACATAGTAGTGGCATTGTATTTCTACAAAATGCGCCACAGACCAGAAGACCCAAGATGGGAGGGGCGAGACTTATTTATACTCTCTAAGGGACATGCATCACCTGCACTCTACAGTGTACTGGCTGAATCAGGATACTTCCCAGTAGAGGAGCTTAAGACATTCAGGCAGATGGAAAGCTTTCTGGAGGGACATCCCTGCCGGAAGACCATCCCGGGGGTGGATGCATCAACAGGTTCCTTAGGTCAGGGACTGTCTATTGCGGCAGGACTTGCACTGGGAGCTAAACTCGACAAAAAAGACCGTCGAATCTATGTTATGCTTGGTGATGGCGAATCGCAGGAAGGCCAGGTTTGGGAGGCTGCAATGAGTTGCTCACACTATCGTCTCGATAATCTTTGCGCGATACTAGACAGAAATAGCCTCCAAATTGACGGTTCAACTGAGGAGGTAATGGCTATAGAGCCGATAGCTGACAAGTGGGCAAGTTTCGGATGGAATGTTTTGACAATTGACGGCCACAACGTGGGTGAAATCATTAGGGCATTAGATGATGCTGAAAGCTTGAAAGGTTTGCCCACGATGATAATAGCCAACACCACAAAAGGCAAGGGGGTCTCTTTCATGGAGAACGTCTGCGAATACCACGGCAAACCACTGAGTAAAGAACAATTGTGTGAGGCATTGAAGGAATTGACATGAACTACAGCTGCGACGTATACGAGGACACTAGAAAGGCATATGGCGAGACATTGGTACAACTGGGTGAGGAAAGAGATGATATTGTGGTTTTAGATGCAGACCTCAGCTCGTCAACACAAACACACATGTTCGCTAAAAAATTCCCGCATAGATTTTTCAATGTGGGAGTTGCAGAACAGAACCTTATGGGAATGTCAGCTGGACTTGCGCTATCTGGCAAGACCGTATTCGCAAGTGCATTCGCGATGTTTGGCGCAGGCAGGGCGTGGGAGCAAATCAGAAACACAATCGCATACGACAGACTCAACGTAAAAATAGTTCTCACCCACGCTGGAATAACTGTTGGAAAAGACGGAGCAAGCCACCAGATAATCGAGGATTTGGCTCTGATGCGGGTGATTCCAAACATGAAGGTGCAGGTTCCAGCGGACGCCACAGAAACCAGGGCACTGGTGAGGGCTGCAGCAGCATATGACGGTCCAGTATACATCCGTTTGACACGGGAGAAAAGCCCGAAAATATTTGATGCATACGACTACCCAGACGGGCGCGCAATAACGCTCATTGAAGGCGCGGACGTCTCCATCCTAGCATGCGGCTACATGCTCGCTGAAGCCATAATTGCGGCTGCAGAACTGAAAAAGCAAGGCATATCCGCGTCAATTCTGAACATAAACACCATAAAGCCGTTGGATGCTTATTCAATCGTTTCAGAAGCCAAAAAAACAGGCGCTATCGTAACTGCTGAAGAGCACTCCATAATAGGGGGGTTGGGTGGGGCAGTATCTGAGGTACTATGCGAGAACTATCCAGTCCCCCTGATGAAAGTAGGGATAAAAGATTTATTTGGAAAATCAGGTTCATCCAAGGATTTGATGAATAAATTCGAAATAACATCTGAAAATATTGTGGACGCCGCAAAGAAGGCCATAAAAGCAAAAAACTAAATGTTATTGACTGCGTTGATGAATTTTTCAGTCTCCTCTTCAGTTCCAGCATTCACCCTGATGTACTCTCCAGGAAAGCCTTTGAATTTTCCGTATTTCCTCACGATTATCTTTTTCGAAAGCATTTTATTGAAGAACTCGTCTGCAGTCATAGGCGATACGTCAAACAAGATGAAGTTGCTATCTGACTTGACGGGCTTGAATTTTTTAGAAAGTGCATTGTATATTTTGTCTCTGCCTCTTCTTATCTTTGCCACATTTTTTCTCATATACGATATGTCCTCCAATGCAGCTAGTGCCGCCTCCTGTGCGAAACTTGAAGTATTAAACGGGGGCTTAACTTTCATCAAGATGTCAACGATTTCCTTTGGTGCTATACCGTACCCGATTCTCAAACCAGCTAAGGCAAAGGCCTTAGCCATCGTCCGCAGCACAATCAAATTCTGATATTTTCTCACCCACGAAGCTCTAGACTTCCCTGTGAACTCAACATACGCCTCATCTAATACCACTAATTTCCCTGTTGCCAGTACTTTTTTCAAGTCAGTATCAGATATTGAAGTTCCTGTGGGATTGTTTGGGCTACACAGAAAAAAAACCTTTGCACCCTCGGCTTTTGAAATGAATTTTCTAGCATTGAATCTGAAGCCATCGTCATATGGCACTTCAACGTACCCCTCCCCCATAATCTTGGCAGCCAACTTATAAACTGGAAAACTAGGGTACATGCCGGCGTACGGCCCCCTAAATGCTTTCACAATCAAATCCATTACCTCATCTGATCCATTGCCCAATACTATGTTTTCGGAGTTTACTCCAGCGTATTTCGCGATTTTAGCCCTCACATCCCCCTCCCGGTATGGGTAAAGCCCTGTCTTATCTGCCAGACTCTTCAGGGTTTCCACCACTTTTCGGCTTGGGCCGAAGTTATTTTCATTGGATGCAAGCTTGATAAAACCTCTCCTATACTCTCCTGGAACATACTCTGGAAGGGCTGAAACCCCCGGTCTAATGCAGTATCCTTGTTTCACAATCTCATTATGTGTTTTTTTCAAATTTATATCGGCTATGCGTAATGTTATGACATTGTAATACAAGGTGATTTGATTTGGTTGATATTCCACGTGAACGTCTGACTATAACGCTTAGAAGCGACCTATTAAATGAGCTTGATTCCAAAGTTGACGGTATAAACATCAGAAACCGCTCACACGCGATTGAAATAATGATATCCAAGGTTTTGGAGTCGCGCAGAGTCAAAAAAGCACTCATACTCGCAGGTGGAAAGGGAACTAGGATGAGGCCTCTAACCTATGAGATGCCAAAACCCATGATACCCCTGAAGGGAAAACCCTTGATACAGCATATCATGGAATTGTGCAGAAAATATGAAATCAGGGAAATAATCCTGTCAGTGGGTTATATGGGCGAAAAAATCAGAGATCACTTCGGTGACGGCTCCCACCTGGGTTTGGACATAAAATATGTTGAGGAAAAAGAAGAGTTGGGAACTGCCGGACCACTTAATCTAGCTAGAAAATACATTGACGGCCCCTTTCTGATGTTCAACGGCGATGTCCTCTCAGATATCGACCTGTCTGAGATGATATCTTTCCACACTGGACAGAAGGCGACAGCCACTATCTCCCTCACACAGGTTGCAGACACATCTGCATTTGGGGTTGCAAGACTGAACGGCAACAAAATAGTAGGATTCATAGAAAAACCCAAAGAAGGCGAAAAATCAAAGCTAATAAACGCTGGAGTCTACATCTTAGAACCTGAAATACTTGAATACATACCTGAAGGCAGGTCGATGCTTGAAAAGGATGTGTTCCCCAAACTTTCATCAGAAGGCAAACTATTCGGATACCCATTCTCCGGGCAGTGGTTTGACACAGGTACTCCAGAAGCCTATGAACGCGCAATTAAAAACTGGAAAGGGGTAGTATGAGTATCTACCGCGCATACGACATCAGAGGAATATACGGCAGCGAAATATCTGGGGAAACAGCAGAAAAAATTGGCAAAGCATACGGATCAAAAATAACTGGAAAAGTTGCCGTCGGTCAGGACGTTAGACTAAGCAGCCCCAAACTCTCTCAGGCACTAATCAAGGGAATACTCTCCACCGGCGTCGACGTCGTGGATGTAGGAGTCGTACCAACACCCCTTCTGTATTACTCCATAATACACCTTGGTTTGGACGGCGGCGTAATGCTTACAGCAAGCCATAACCCACCAGAATATAATGGCTTCAAACTATGCAAAAAAGGAGCTATGACATACTATGGAGATGAAATAACAGCTATCGGAGAAGACGTCGGCAAAGGAGTATTTCGGAAAGGTTTTGGAAAATACGAGAAAAAAGACGTAGCCGACGACTACATAAAATATGTCATGGAAAGAATCAAACTCAAGAGAAAAATCAAGGTCGTTTTAGACTGCGCAAACGGCACAGCAGGGGCGATAGCACCCCGGCTATTTAAGGAATTAGGTTGTGAAGTCATAGAACTTTTCTCTGAAGCAGATGGAAACTTCCCAAACCACCCTGCAGACCCGACAGTAGACACAAACCTGAAAGAGCTGATAGAGACGGTCAAGAAAACAGGCGCAGACATTGGATTAGCATATGATGGCGACTCAGACAGGGCTGGATTCGTAGACGAAAAAGGAGGGATAATACGCGGCGACCAGGCACTAGCTATTTTCTCCAGGGAAATACTTGCAGCCAACCCAGGGGCAAAAATCATATTCGAAGTCAAATGCTCACTCGCACTCCAAGAAGACATACTCTCCCATGGTGGCAAACCAATAATGTATCGGACAGGCCACAGCTTCATAAAAAAGAAAATCAAGGAAGAGAATGCCAAAATCGCAGGAGAGATGAGCGGCCACTTCTTTTTCGCAGACGATTTCCCAGGATTCGATGATGGCATATACGCGTCAGCGAGAATGGTAAAAATACTCTCCAATTCAGGGGAAAAAATGAGTGAAATAGTAGATACAATACCGAAATACCACAGCACACCGGAAATCAGGGTGACAGTTCCAGAAGAAATAAAATTCCAACTCGTCGAAGACGTCAAAAAAGACTTTCAAAACAAAAAGGAATTCGAGTTGATAACAGTCGACGGAGTAAGAGCCCAAAACAAAGATGGATGGGGCCTAATCAGAGCCTCAAACACAGGACCCAAACTAATACTCCGCTTCGAAGGCAAAACACAGGAGAACCTCGAAAACATAAAAAACACATTCCGCAAAACATTCGAAAAATACCCACACCTTAAAGACAAAATATAACCCCCAAAAAACAAAACTAAACACACATGATGACACACCAAGCCTGAAACCCCACAACATGAGGTTGATGATGAAGCTTATGAGTGCTGAAGAACCGGTTGCTGGGTTCATGCGCTGGGGGTCTCCCTTCTGTCGAGCCCCCTGTTTATATTTGAGCCGATTGCTGGGTTCATGTGCTGGGGGTCTCCCTTCTGTCGAGCCCCCTGTTTATATTTGAGCCGGTTGCTGGGTTCATGCGCCGACGCATACGCATTATTGAACTCTTTAAATTGGGGGATAGGTAAAAGATAATATGCCTGTCAAGACTACGATTCTGCTTGTTGACTGCAACGAGGATACCCTCTTATCGATTAAGGACGGCCTGGAATCATACGACCGCTCATACGAGGTTGACTGGGTAAAGGATGCGTCTGAATGCCTAAATTATGTCAGGCAAAAGAAACCAGATCTTTTCCTAATAAATATCATGCTCCCAGAAATGGATGGATTCACACTTATGGAGAAGTTGAAGATGACAGATGCTAAGAATGCTGCATTCATCTACATGACGGCGAAGTATGACTATGACATGATTAAAAAAGTAAATATGTTGACTGCCGACGACTTCATAGCGCACCCGATAAACATACCTGAGCTAATACTTCGTATTCAGAAAATCATTATATGGCGCTGCTACCGCAAAAGGCCTAAAGCAAAGGACTAGGCACAATTGAGCATATGTTATTTATTTTGGTTTACAAATGCTTTAATTGATGGCTTCCAGTATTTCAGGTTTAGTTTTTGATTTTTTCATTAGGAAAGAGGGTTGTCAGGAGGAAAAATCCCATATTGAGCTTTTGGATGGGGAACAAATAGTCAAAACACTGAATCCTCATCCCCTGTCCTTTTATGATATGTACCTAATCTGGTTGTGGATTATTTTCGTAAGTGTTGTGTTCATGTTATATGGGGGGGCAATATTGTCTGCGACATTCGACCCATTATCTATTGTACCAGAGTATCTGCCAACAGCCCCTTCAGATAACGCCATACTGGATGCTATACCTGGGTTAACTGACACAACCGAAAAAATCACAACAACTGTTTCAGAGACAGTATCGCTTGTGCAGTCCTACTCTGTTGTTGCATTATGGCTGGTTGTACTCCTGCTGTCGTCGCTTCTGATTTCGGTTTTCAAGATAGAGTTCA
>JAHIYG010000207.1 GCA_018815265.1 Candidatus Altarchaeota archaeon
ATAAAAATCTAACTATAGTATCTCGTCTACTTCTTGTTTTATGAGTTCGACTTGCCGGTCTTCTAGTGTTTTTGGGTTTAGTGGTATGATTAGTGTTGAGTTGTGTTTTACGCTGTTGTCTCGTAGATACTGCATGAGCCCGAGTATTGTGTCAAATTGGTTTTGAGTGATTAGGTAGCTTATGCCGTCGAGTAGTACCACTGACTTGTCTGCGTTTGACATATAGTCGTTTATTGTGAGTGAGAGCCCCACTATGTTGTGGGGGTCTATGAATTCCCCAGTAGGTGATGAATTCGTCAGCCAGATAACTGGTGTCTTGTCTAGTCCATACTTCTGTTTCACTTCGCGTGGGTCATCTCTTGTTATTAGAAGCCCTGGTATGGTGTGCTTAACCATTTCCTCGAATGCCTTGATGCTTCTCTCAGGTTTGTGCTCCATAAAAAGGTAGGTCTTGCCAAACTGCAGGTCATGTTGCATGGGTTGAGTTGCCACCGTGTCTTCGACTTTCGGCTCCAACTTTATCTTTGAACGCCTAAGTGCCTGTGTTAGGTTTGTTTCAGTTATTATCCCCACAAGCTTGCCCTCTTCAGTTATGGGTATTCTTCTAATGCCTTTGCCCCACATAACCTCAAGTATCTGGTGCAATTTCGTGTTTATGTCAGAGGTTATGACTGGGGAGCTCATTATGTCCTCTGCCTTCACAGTATGCGGGTCATGGTCTTCTGCTATGAAGTGCAGGAAATCGCGTTCGCTTATTATTCCTTTGGTGATTTCATCTTCGACAACCAGTATTGAGCTAATATTTTTACGAGACATCAGCTGCGCCACCTCTATCACTGAAGACTTAGAGTCTATCGTTATGACATCCCTCGTTATAATGTCTCGTAAATCAACCATTTTATACAATAAGTTATATCGATAGATTAAATAAAACTAATTTAATAGTTCAAGCGCCTCCTCACCACGTAATCCTTCACGTATGCCTATCTTTTTTGCCTTAGATGTGCATTTAATGATTTTAGCATTTAACACGTCGTCTGCATTTGATACTCCTGAGACGACACATGCTGCATGTCCCAGTTTCTCGGCAGTATCCAAGTTGAGGAGGCCACACATTACATAGCCTCTTTTAGCCTTCAAAAGGACTAGGTTAACGTTATCCAGTTTGATTATATGGGCTTCATAATCCATTGTTCAGTCAGAGATTTTCTCAAGAGTCACCATTGTTCCGTGTCCTGTTTTTGTCAGTATCTCCTCCAACACAGCATGTTTGGTTGCCCCGACAATATGGGTTCTTTTTACCCCCTCCTGCAACGCCTCAATGCATCCTTCGACTTTAGGTATCATTCCACCCAATATAGTCTTGTTTTTTATGAGCCTCTTTGCTTCAGGCACAGTGAGTCTTTTTATGAGGTTTTTGTTCTTGTCCAAGACACCCTTTACATTTGTTATGACAATCAATTTGGTAGCATTCAACGATGCGGCAAGTTTTGCAGCTGCTGTGTCGGCGTTAAGATTAAGTGAATCACCATCTTTCGTAGAGCAGATAGGTGAGACAACAGGTATATAGCCTACGTCTAATTGCGTCAGCACAACCTTTGGGTTAGTTTTCTTCACTTCACCAACATAACCCAAGTCTATTCTGCCCCCTTTTTTGGCCCCCTCAAAAAGGCATCCTGATTTGCCAGACAAACCCACTGCCTGCCCCCCGTTTTTGTTTATGCTTGTCACAAGCTGCTGATTTGTCTTTCCAGATAAGACCATCTCGACAATCTCTACAGTCTCCTTGTCAGTAACTCTTAGGCCCTTTATGAAGGTGGGTTTTTTCCCGAATGCATCCATCGCCTTGGTTATTTCAACTCCTCCCCCATGGACAACAACACATCTTATATTTAACGCAGAAAGAAGTATCAAGTCCTGGGCGATTGAATTCACCACTTCAGTGTCCAAGAGGGTTTCACCACCCAATTTTATGACAAAAATCTCGCCGCTATACTTGCGTATGTAGTTTATGGCATCAACCAAAACGTCCGAAGTCTTCATCACACAATACATTATTTTTCAGACTAAAAAAACATATAAACCAGTATTTATAGGGGATATGTACTATACAATTAGTCGAAATGTATGTAATAATAATAGGCTGTGGAAATATTGGCAAATCACTTGCCACACATCTCATAAGCGAAGGAAATGAGGTTGTAATCGTAGAAAACGACGAGGAAAGGGGCAAAGCCCTGGCTGAATCCATGGATGTAGTTGTTATACACGGTGACGGTTCATCCACAGACATACTAAAGGATGCAGGGGTTGAAAGATCTGATGCTGTGGCTGTTTTGACAGCTGATGACAACACAAACCTGACAATATGTCAGATGCTTAAGAAATTTAATGTTCCAAAAATTGTTGCCCGAGTGAATCAACCAGAGAAAAAAGACCTCTATGTGGGCTTAGAGATAACTGCTTCAATAAGCATTGTCGCAGCAGCTGTTTCACAGATAAAAAACGCCCTGACAAAGGATAAGGGACGTTCCATGATGAGTATCGCTGGAGGCAATGCAGAAGTTATAGAGATAAAGCAGACTAATGAAAAATTGGATGGTAAAAAAATCAAGGACATCGGCCTACCATTCGGGGCCTTGATAGGAGTCGTCTATAGAAATGGAGAAGTATTAATTGGGACAGATGACACGATAGTGAGGACTGGAGACGTCTTAACAGTAATAACTAAAACAGAGGTCATACAAGACGTCACAACAATACTAAAATAACTAGATATACCCAAAAAAGTATAGTATCGCAAGTGATGCAACGCCAGGCAAACCAAATAGTCCACATATCAGGATTGTCGGCAAAACAATGGGTATGTGAAACCCCAAAAACTGATCCAACACATATAATGCTGCAAGACCCAATACACTATTCAGTATTAGTGTAGTGGCCTTAACTGCTATTTTTGTAATCAACTCCCACAAAATGGACAAAACAACCAGGCCTGCCGCCGCCAACAAAACATATTCTACTGTATTCACAATAAAAATACCTCAGTTTAAGGTATTTAATGCACAAAAATAAAAAAGAATACGATGGAGAGTCTAAAGTGGGAAAACATCTTCTTAAAAGAGTTAGAAGAGTTTATGCTGACTGCCCCAGCCATTAGTTTAGTTCATAAGACAGACCATGCATTTAGAGTCTGGAAAATATGTGAGAAGATAGGTAAAAAAACAGGCGCAGATTTTGAGGTACTATGTGCTGCAGCACTACTCCATGACCTCGGAAGACATTATGGGTTGGAGATACACGGCGAAAAAAGCGCTGAATTAGCAGAGCCAATACTGAAAAAACACAACTTCCCAGAGGAAAAAATACCTATAGTCTTGGATGCAATAGCAAAACACGATTATAACATGTCCAAAAGGAAGAGAAAAACAATAGAAAGCAAAATACTATATGACTCAGATAAGATAGATGCATTCGGTGCTGTGGGAGTATATCGGCATATCCTCTTCACAATACAGGGTAGAATAAGGATAAGTGGTGTAGTCCCTAAACTAAAGGAAAGATATCGGGGACTATCACTTCCTGAAAGCAAAAAGGCTGCAAAAAAAGACTATGAATACACAGTAGACTACTTCAAAAAACTAACAAAAGAACTGAAAAAAAATAAACCATAAAAAATCAATAGTGACGAGGGGGAGGAGCAGTTGTTGAATATGCTCGCCAGAGAAAAATTCTTTCGACACGCAAGATGGGCAAAACTCTTCTCAGCGTCCTTCTAGCTTTGGAGATTTATATTTAACCCACTCCTAACTTATAATTTCCCTAAGAAACGGGACCGTGGGGTAGCTTGGTATCCTTCTAGCTTTGGGAGCTAGTGACCTGCGTTCAAATCGCAGCGGTCCCATAAACTGGCGATTTGAACATTTGCGTTCAAACACACAGCAAGCAAAGCTTGCTGGTGCGCCAGCAGACCAATAGTCTGCTGAGCG
>JAHIYG010000208.1 GCA_018815265.1 Candidatus Altarchaeota archaeon
AGCCTCTACAATCTCCCCAGCGGTCACCTCCTTCAAACCAGCTTTTTCCGCAAGTATCTTCTCAGATATGGTTGGCATTTTCAGTACCTATTTCAACTCCTCATTATTATGTTGTTTAAGCCGTTTAGCATGGCGTCGACTGAAGCCAATACTATGTCTGTGCCTGCTCCTTCGGCTGTGACTATCCTGCCCTTGCTTTTGAGTTTCACAAGTATCCTGACTACCGCGTCTGTGCCGCCTGATACTGCGTCCACATGGTATTCTGTGAGTTCGAATGGGACGTCCTTGACTGCGGATTTTATGGCGTTTATGGCTGCGTCCACTGGGCCGTCGCCGACACCAGATGCCATGATTGTTTCTCCGTTTTTTTGGAGTTTAACCATTGCATTCGGCGTAACCTTGTTTCCAGCCAACGCAGTCAACTCTATCAAGTGGAGTGGTTTTTCTTTTTTCTGTCCTAGTACGCTTTCGGCTATGGTGTCCAGGTCTACGGACGTGACCCTCTTGCCTTTGTCGCCTATGAATTTTACCTGGTCAAATACTTGTTTAGCCTGTTCTTCGCCCATTTTGAACCCTGACTCCTCAAGGAGTTTCTTCACAGCCTTGAAGCCAACGTGTTTACCTAGTACGAACCTTCTTTTGCCGCCTACAATCTCTGGCTTTATCGGCTCATAAGTGCTTGGCTTCTTTAATATGCCGTCTACGTGGATTCCCGCCTCGTGCGTGAAAGCATTCTCGCCGACTATCGCCTTGTTGGGTGGCACAGGTATGCCTGTGAGTTTCTCGACAAGCTTGGAAAGCCTCGTCAACCCCTCTATTCGCAGGTTGAATTTGTGGCCGGTAGTCAGCCTCAACGCCACCGCCACCTCCTCGAGTGATGTGTTTCCTGCGCGCTCTCCCAGCCCGTTGACTGCGACGTCCACGCATCTTGCGCCTGCCTTGACAGCAGTTAATGTGTTTGCCGTTCCCATTCCGAAGTCGTCGTGACAGTGGACCCCCACCGGAACCTTAGCGTGTTTGGTAACTTTCTCAAATAGTTTCGCAGTCATCTCAGGCGTGAGTACTCCGACTGTGTCTGCTACTGTGAACCTGTCAGCTCCAGCCTGTTCTGCAGTCTTGAGCACTTTAACCAAGAAGTCATGGTCTGTCCTTGAACCGTCTTCACAGCATAGGTCCACCTTTGCACCGTGTTCTTTTATGTATCGTGTGAGTTCAGTGACTTTAGACAATACTTCTTCTTGAGTGCTTTTTAGCTTCCATTTGATGTGTAGGTCAGAGGTTGGTGCGACCAAAAACACTGAATCCACTTCACATGCTAGGGCTTGGTCTACGTCGTTTTTCAGTATTCTCGCGAAACTCGAGACTTCCGCCTTCAATCCTTCCTTAGCTATCGCCTTTATGGATTCGCGTTCTCCATCGCTGACGCATGCTGCACCTGCCTCTATGATGTCTATGCCCAGATTATCCAGGGCTTTCGCTATCTTTAGCTTGTCTTCCGCATTAAGCGATACTCCAGGGGTTTGCTCCCCATCCCGTAATGTAGTGTCCAAAAACAATACTTTAGCCATGTTTTTACCTCATGAATTTGTTTTACAAGTTTTTATGCTTGCTAGACCTCAAAAAAAATAGGTTGACAAAGACCAAGCAGTTAATCCCTTGAATGTATAGATTTAGTTGGAGCCTAAGCTCCAATTATAATGGCGATAATGGTACTCAACAACAAAAACCTTGTAAACTGAGCCATCAAATAACAAATAGGATGAAACAACTATAAAAACAAAATACCAGTGGAAAAAGGGGGATAACACACTCATTCCAGGTTAACGAGAAAGTATTTGCTTTCCGTAAAAAAACGTACAGATTATTAAGTGGATATGGACGAGATATTGTTAGTAGGTTCGTTTTTTTGAGGGTTCTTTTCTCTTGGCTGTTTGGGTCCTGCGTTTTCTTTTGTTTACTTTTGAAGTCATTTTAGGTTTAAAAAAAAAAGTTTGTGGGGTTTTACCCCCATGTTTTTAGATTAATCTCACATTCTCTGCTTTTGGCCCGCGTTCGCCTTCGACTATGTCGAATGAAACTTTGTCTCCTTCCTTGATGTTGATGTTGTCTTTCAAACCAGTTCCGTGGACAAAATATTCCTTGCCGTCGTCTGCGGTTATGAACCCGAAGTTTTTAGCGTTGTTGAAGAACTTTACTGTTCCGTCTGTCATTTTTTCACCTCCATATAATATTTAAGTTTTTTGCGTAGTAGTATAAGCCGGCTAAGTTTTGTTTAGCCCTCGTATGCAGGAGAATAAAACTTTAGAGAATTACTCAAAACCACAAACAAATGTTACTTATATCTGTTATGTTTACGGAGTATGAGGATAAAAGCTGATTTTTCGCCTTTATTCTATCTTAAGCAGGCATTTTCGCTTATATGGGTGTAGGTTAATGTCTTATTGCAGGTTTTGTGTTTACGCCAGTATTAGGGTATAGTTTATTATTTTGTGAAATCTGGTGGGCTATACGGATTTAGACGGAAAAACAGGCCTAATCTGTTTTCGGTGAGAGATTTACTGGTTGGTTTGTCAAGTTCTCCCGTGGGAGGTACAATGAAAGAGGATAGGACATACATTGGGTTGATGGATGTTTTGGCTGCTAATTTTGATGTGATGTATGGATCAGGGATTAGAGGCCATGAGATGACATTGTTTGAGATGCATCTGCCTAAGCCTCCCGCCAGGGTGCTTGACGTTGGTTGCGGTACTGGAAGGCTTCTGCCGTGGTTAAGCCATATGGGCTATTCTGTCGTTGGTTTAGAGCCTTCCATGGAGATGGATAAGATGTGTAAAAGGCGAATTAAGGATGATAGCCTTGAGTCTGTTTACTCTGAGAAGACAGAGTTTCTAAATTCACAACTAGAGAGTGAATCGTTTGATGCTGTTTTGATGTTGGGAAATCTTCTGGGGAGTATTGAATCCCGGGGCATCACCCAGAATTTCTTGAGGGAGGCAAAAAGGCTGTTGGTACCTGACGGCGTATTTCTTGTTGATGCATCAAACATTATGTACTGCGGCAGCATTTTGAAGTGTTATCAGAGTATGGCACGCCACCATATGAGGTTCGGCGACACGGTCGAGACTGTAGCTGTCAAAGGCAGGGATTACCGTTTTTTCAACCATTTTTTCAATGTTTGGGATTTGAGCAGGCGGCTTTCAGGGATGGGGTTTGAAGTCAGGGGAGTATACGGTGCCGACTCCATTTACAAAAATGGAAAACTAGTTTGTGGGGCCAGAAAATATTTTATGAATCCTTTCTTTATTGCTGCATTCAACAGCCCATATTAACTTGCGCCATAGTTACAAGGAAAAGATAAGGACATCATTATAATACATGGAATACCATACATTTTAAGTCGGTGATTTAGAGTATGTCTAAACAGTGTCCGTTTATGGGTGGCAAAGAGTGTAGCGAAGTTAAGTGTATGTTTTGGACTGGAGATACAAGCCACAGAGTCGATGGAATGCTGGTAGCCAATGAGCCGGAATGCGCCATAATGAAGGCAATGGCAAAAATCTGATGAATCCAAGTTAACGGTATGTCTGTCTGCGTGGCCTTCTATGTGCCGTCTTTTTTTGCGGATACTTTCTTTGTCTTCCCCCGTGTTGCTGTGGTTTGGACATGCCCCGTGGAGGTCTTCTAGCACCCCTTCCTGTTGCGTTCATGGCTTCGTGACTGTGGTAAGGATGGTCTACAACGACCCTAATCTGCTGTCGTATGTGCCGTTCTATGTCCCTTAAGCAATCGCGTTCTTGTGCTTCACAGAAGGATATTGCAACTCCGGATGCTCCTGCCCTGGCTGTTCGCCCTATCCTGTGGACGTAGCTGTCGGGTTCATCTGGCATTTCGTAGTTGATGACGTGTGTGATGTTGTCGACGTCTATGCCCCTTGCAGCTATGTCTGTGGCAACCAACACAGGTGTGCGTCCGGTCTTAAATGCTTTTAGTGCCTGCGTTCGGGCTGACTGGCTTTTGTTGCCGTGTATGGCCTGTGCAGGTATGTGTTCTTTGGTTAGGTTTAATGCAACCTTGTTGGCTACGTGTTTGGTTCTTGTGAAAACCAATGTTTTCTTGGTTGCCTTGTCTTTGAGGATTTTCGAAAGCAGCTTGCCCTTGTCGTAGCGGTCGACGAACATGACTTTCTGGTCTATGAGCTCTACTGTGGGGGATTCAGGTGTGACTGACACCTTGACGGGGTTGGTGAGTATAGTATGGGATAAAGAGATTATCTCGCGGGGCATTGTAGCTGAGAAGAATAGTGATTGTCTTTTAGATGGGAGTTTGGATATTATTTTTCTGATGTCGTGTATGAATCCCATATCCAGCATCCTGTCTGCTTCATCAAGTACGAATATTTCTATTCCATCAAGCCGGATATAACCTTGGTTTATCAGGTCCAAAAGTCGCCCAGGTGTTGCAATTAGGACGTCAACGCCACGGTGCATCGCATGGACTTGATGGTTCTGGCCTACGCCGCCGAATACCACTGCTTGTGTTTGATTCATGTATTTACCATATGTCTTGAAGCTGTCGCCTATCTGGGCAGTAAGCTCCCTGGTTGGAGCTAGTATGAGGACTCGTGCAGTCCTGCCAGCTGCATGCCTTTTGGCTTCGGCGAGCCGCTGCATTATTGGCAGTGCGAATGCCGCTGTTTTGCCTGTGCCCGTCTGGGCGACACCCATTAGGTCGCGACCTAAAAGTATGCTTGGAATAGCCTGAACTTGTATTGGAGTGGGTTGAATATATCCTTCATCCTTCAACGCACGCCTCAAAGGCTCCACAAGCCCGAGACCAACGAAGGTAAGCTCAGTCATAGTTCAAAAGCTACAGCTTAGGCGAATATATACAACTCACCAGAGGAGGAATACATTGATTACTCATTTAATACGGTGTATTCAATATATCATATCCTAAGTTAGGTCAATGTATACTGTGGCGGGGACTGTTTCACAAAGTAAAGACTGGATTTTTAGAGTAATCGGTCTTCCCTGGTTTTTCCATCTTACCCATAACCCGACTGATGATTTTATGGACTCGACAAATCCGAGAAGTGTTGGCCAGCTCGTTGAAGACTGGGGGGAGACCGCATCCATTGTCAACTCAAAGGGCGTGCAGTTCAAACTAGGCAAAAATGCAGTCTGGATTTGGAAGACTTGCAGTAGCAGCATTTCAAGGCAGAAGCTTATGAAGGGGTATGCGAAGGCATTTAATCTGCAGCAGAAGGAAGTCGAATCTACAGTGGATGCGATTCTGAAGAATCTTGAGAAAATAGAACTCATAAACCCAAACGGTAACTGAAAAATGAACAGTGCTAAGGTACGGTTTGAGAAAGCCCAACACCAGGATTTCAAACTCTCCGACAGAATCGATGAGGATCTACTTGAAACAATTGGTGCGACACAGGAGATGCCGAAAGGCGCGATAGTAGACATGATAAAGGAATACCTCTTTCGTAGGGGGAAAGCCTGCGCATTATGCAAGAAAACCCAGCACCGAAAAAAGCTGTCTATAAACCACAGGATACCTAAGTCAAAAGGAGGTAGAGACAACATAGAGAACCTCCAGCTACTCTGTGCAAGATGCCTCGAACTCAAAGGCGATAAAACAATGCTCGAAACAAGAAAAAAGATAAGAACACAAAAGAACAAGATAAAGCAAGAGAGGAAAAAATACTGAAAAACTGAAGAAAACACTAACACACACAT
>JAHIYG010000209.1 GCA_018815265.1 Candidatus Altarchaeota archaeon
CAAAATAATATTTCGGGTACCCAGCGAAATAGGAGAAAACGAACTAGTACGAATCAAACTAATACCCAGAGTAGGACAATACACACAAATAGAATTCTACACACCAGACAGCATGACACAAGAAAGCGTCGCACTCTGGCCAACATAAAATAAGATGAAAAACAAAAGCAAGGGACTCATGGGCATTGGGATGCTGATAATATTTATTGCAGTCATTGTAGTATCAGCTGTTGCAGCTGCAGTATTGATTGGTGCAACAGGAAGCCTTGAACAAAGGTCGGTCGCCACCGTAAAAGGAACTGAAGCCGAGGTTGCCTCAGGCATAACCATATACTCTATCGTCGGATCAGACGGTTCAGACGACGGTGCAATAGAACACCTTGAGCTTTTGATTAGGATTAAACCCGGTTCAGACCCCATAAACCTCAACACTACGCTTTTGACGATAGACAGCAGAACCCAATTCCAAAACCTGATATATGACAGTAGCGGAGCATCCGCAGCAACTGGCTCAGGAATGTATGCAGTATACTATCTAAGGAGAGGGGGTAGTGCATCGCTGCCGGGGTATGTTGCAGTAGGTGACTCAGCAGTCATAAACGTCACATTAGACCATGCCATAGGCCACGACGAAAGAGTGGTCATACAGCTTCTGCCAGCGCAAGGTAACGTGAAAAGGCTC
This sequence comes from Candidatus Altarchaeota archaeon, assembly GCA_018815265.1. Lineage (GTDB taxonomy): Archaea > Altiarchaeota > Altiarchaeia > IMC4 > SCGC-AAA252-I15 > JAHIYG01. The sequence continues at coordinate 683 of JAHIYG010000209.1, forward strand.
GGTTTCACAACACCGTCGGTCATGATAGACAAGAGAGTCTTCCTGTTTCCATAAAAAAAAAGAACTCTATTGCCTTTTTTTGTAGGTGTAGACTGTGGAGGCGTCCAGGACGTGGTAGATGTTTCTCCCTTTTTCCTTGAGTACTGGGCGGGATATTATTTTAGCTATTTCCATGAGGTCTTCGAGAGTGTGTATGCCTACATTCATCAGGTGCATGTTCCCGAAAAATCCTTCCCATTCAATCTCAAATGCTTTGACGTCAGAGTATTTTTTCAAGTCCATATTGCCAATCATATAATTGATATATGCATTAAAAAAGCATTTGGGCTGGATTTTATATACAGTGGTCAAATACTTAATCAAGTCGTTTATTTTATGGTGAAATGAATCCAGATAATTTATCAGCAGATGCGAACTCTAACATATCAAAGAACGTGAAGTGGCTCCTACAAAAGGCCAGGTTGAATGTGATAGATAACTGGGAGAAAAGGACTAACACCGAATACAATATAGTACAGGAAAAACGCAAGACAATAATGAACATGCTGGAACTCAAAAAAAGACAGTATCCTGAGCTGAAATCCCGCCTTGAATACGTAAAGAGTGCGTATGGGACAACATTATCTAAGAAACAACTGATTGATTCCCGGATAGAGAGGGTTAATTCGATGAAGGAGAATGTTGAGTCAGATATTAAGGCAGTATTGGGGTCAGAAAACGCACGATTGGATGTCGATGGATACCTTAGTAAGTTCATAGATGATGTGAATTCTGAAGTTGATGGTAAGCGAAGGGAGGTCAACGACCTAACTAAGGAGGTTGACGAAACCAGTAGGGAAATAAAGAGGTTAGAGGACGATTTCTATAAGAACTCGATGACGCAGCAGAACCTGGAGTCCAGGATAAGTGAAATAAAAAATGCAAGATTTGAAGTCAAAACAGAATTGGAGTATCTAGCGAAAGCCATGGTAGAGGATGGAGAAACGCTAGGTGAGATACCGAGGGGTAAGATTCAACTACAGAAAAAACTAGCTGTCCTGATGAAGGAGGAGGAGAGTGAAAAGCTGGAAAGCGTAAGTGACAGCAGGCTAAAACTCGAGGAAAAACTGAAAAGACTTTTAGAGGAAGACACGAAAGATGGGGGGGATGCCAGGTGACAGAGCAGGGCATTGGGAAAAGCCTGAAATCATTTAAGGGGGGTTGAAAGCCAAGAATTAGCCAGTACGCTAGGGCTGAAGCCAAGGCAAGGATAAAAAAAACTCTTGCACAGTTAAAACCTGAAAATGCAAATTTGATTTCAGAGCCGGGCGCTATTGAGGCAATTGCAAAGCTCGTTAAAAAACCTCCGATTTCCGCGGATGAATCTGGAAACATCAGAGATTTGAATGAAGAGCTTATAGAGATTGAATCTGAAGAGAGAAAACTAGAGACTGCCTTGTTAGAGAAGGGACAGAAGCTTGAAAAAATAAAAACTGAACAAGAGAGAAAAGAAAGAGCATATGAGGGCTTGATAGGGCAGGTCAAAACAATAACCAGTGAATTAGAGGTCATGAACGACTTAGTGCGCGAATCAACTGAGGAGCTGGGAAGACTAAAAGGTGAACGAGACGCAAACGCTAGGGAGATTGAGGTTACCGATGACAGACTTTCTTCTGAGAGGAAAAAACAACTTAAAAATCGGCGTGATTTAGACAATGCAGAAAAACTCGTCCATGAGATGGTTGGAGATTCTGAGAGGATTCCAAGAGAGTTAGAAGAGTATGAGATGTCTCTAAGAAGAAATAATTCTGAGATTGAAGACCATTTATCAAAGATTAGGGGATTAGATGTTAGGTTAGCCAGCGCCAAGAATAGTCTGGAGAAGGCTTTAGGTGAAGTTTCGTCTGTAGAAGCTAAATTAAAAGACAATGAAGCGAGGCTCAATGCATTAAGTGAAATGCAAAAGATATACGTCGATTGCGAAAGACTTGAGGAAGAAAATAGTAAGTCTGAAAAAGAGTTTTTAAGATTGAAAAAATGCATAGCCGATGAAAGAGATGCCTTGGAGAAGAATACAAAAAATTCAACAGTATCAGACAGTGTACTTGGGTCGACGGAGCAACTGAGGAATCCCTCAATAGCTGCGAGATTCAGGGTATATGCAAGTTTTGGTCAGACCCCAAAATCCCTTGTCGAATCTGGAGAAAAATACTCTAAAATCATCCAACAACTTGACTTGATAGGTGAGGAGACCAAGCTTGTAAGCAGACAAATAGAACAGTCAAAATCAAAGTTGGCATCGTGCATGAACAGAGAGGGTTTTCTAGAGGCGAAGACACAGTCAATACGTGAGGGGATTAAGAACTTGGGGGTTGAGATATCTGATACTATCAAGTCTGGCGGATATGAACCTGGCATAATATCACTTGATGTGCCTAAAGCCGTCGAGGATGCAGTGGCTACTAATAGACTTAAGATAAAATCTGAGAGGGAATTGATAGACTCATTGGAGCTGAAAAAGAAGCAGTTGATAGAAAAAGCAGATGAGTTGAGCAAGGAAGAAACCAAAGTCCGTGATATATTGATGGGTGAGGAAAAAAGATTCAGGGACGGATTAAAGGGCAATGTCTTAACACTACAAAGCGAAAAAAAGAGGTGCGAGGACGAAATCAGGGCTTTGGAGGAGAAGCTAAAGATTCAGAAGGAAGAAA